>NZ_JBRIIQ010000016.1:0-65070 GCF_052976905.1 Glaciimonas sp. GG7
GCAGTCGGTGATAGCTTCTCTAAGCGCCCGGTTCATCGAGCACGAATCGATCTGGTCTTGCGTCACTCTGACGCAAGACCAGTGGGACCCGCTTGCTTTTTTTTGCCGAAATTTTACGTTGGTGAATTGATCTCGCGGTAATGACGAAGCTTTTCAGGAGGAGACAAAATGTCAGAAAATCGTGGTGTCGTCTACGTCGGTGACGGCAAAGTTGAAGTCCATTCCATACCTTTTCCCAAGCTCGATAATCCGCAAGGAAAAAAGATCGAGCACGGTGTCATTCTCAAAGTGGTATCTACCAATATTTGCGGCTCGGACCAGCACATGGTGCGCGGTCGCACCACTGCGCCAACCGGTTTAGTGCTCGGGCATGAAATTACCGGTGAAGTCATTGAATGCGGCTCGGATGTCGAGA
Source organism: Glaciimonas sp. GG7 (assembly GCF_052976905.1). Taxonomy (NCBI): domain Bacteria; kingdom Pseudomonadati; phylum Pseudomonadota; class Betaproteobacteria; order Burkholderiales; family Oxalobacteraceae; genus Glaciimonas; species Glaciimonas sp. GG7. Next base: position 416 of record NZ_JBRIIQ010000016.1, read on the forward strand.
CGCTCAAAAAAGGCGATCTGGTGTCGGTCCCCTTCAACGTCGCCTGCGGTCGTTGCCGCACCTGCAAAGAGCAACATACCGGCGTATGCGAAACGGTCAACCCGGCCCGTGCTGGCGGTGCTTACGGCTATGTCGATATGGGCGGCTGGATCGGCGGGCAGTCGGAATACGTGATGGTCCCGTATGCGGATTTCAATTTATTGCGCTTTCCCGATAAAGATCAGGCGATGTCTAAAATCCGCGATCTGACGTGTTTGTCGGATATTTTGCCGACCGGTTATCACGGTGCCGTCACCGCTGGCGTGGGACCGGGCACGACCGTATATGTCGCCGGTGCAGGCCCGGTCGGTTTGGCGGCCGCTGCGTCGGCACGCTTGCTGGGCGCCGCGGTGGTGATTGTTGGTGACGTCAATCCTTTGCGCTTGATTCATGCCCGCAGTGTGGGGTTTGAGACGGTTGATTTGTCGTTGGATGCGACGCTGAGCGATCAGATTGCAGCCATTCTCGGTACGCCAGAAGTCGATTGCGCCATCGATTGCGTCGGCTTTGAAGCGCGCGGTCATGGGCATGCCGGTGCGCAGGCAGAAGCGCCAGCGACGGTGCTTAATTCATTGATGGAAATTACGCGGGTGGCGGGCAAGATCGGGATTCCCGGCTTGTATGTGACGGAAGATCCGGGTGCCACGGATGTGGCGGCTAAAAAGGGCAGTTTGAGTATTCGGCTGGGTTTGGGTTGGGCGAAGTCGCATAGTTTTCATACCGGGCAAACGCCGGTGATGAAATACAACCGTCAGTTGATGCAGGCAATTTTATGGGATCGGATCAAGATTGCGGACATCGTTGGGGTGGAGGTGATTTCGTTGGATAACGCGCCGCAGGGGTATGCGCAGTTTGATGCGGGTGCGCCGAAGAAGTTTGTGATTGATCCGCATCAATTGATTGGGCGGCTGGCTTAGTTTTCGATGGTGGGAGATAGCTTGATTGACTTGATGCGATCAAGCTATTTTTTCTTCTGCGGTTTATTTCTTGGCAGGTTCTTCGGGTGTTTCTGGTTGGCTGCGGGCATCGATTGATTCAATTTCTTGGATTGCGTGATTGCCTGGCAGGCGGGCTGAGGTCAGGGCGAGTTTTTGCAACGTCTGGCAGGCTGCGTCGCTGACGGTGAGTGCGTGGGGGGTGGGTCGGTGGAGCTCGTTGGTCTCGATGATGTCGAGGGTGGTGGTGATGCCTTGGGAGACGTCGGTTGCCAGTGTGGCGAAGTCGATGAGGAAGTAGCGTTGTTGGAGGGTGGTTGTAGATTGTTCGGAGGCTTTGCTGTTGGGCATCGGTTTATCCTTTAGTCCGGTTGGGCCGGGCCCGTTGGATAACGGGTGGGCGGCAAATGATGAGCTGACAGACTGGACACACATAACCATTAACCAGCAAGCCCGAAGGCTTTCTCACCATCGCCGCCCGGAGGGCGAACTTAGGTCCCAGACCGCATGACGCGGCCCAGGGTAAATGTGTGTTACAGGCTGTCAGACCTGTGTTCCTTTTTGAGGAACGTGCACACAATAACTCTGCTGAAGTGTGTAGGTCAATCGGTAAATGGGATTTTTTTTGGTCGCTTGAATTTTGGGCGGATTGTGATTATTTGGGGCTTTTTCGGTTGTTGGTTTCTGATGCGGTTGGTGCTCCGTTGAAGCTAGCCGGGGACGGCCCGGCAAGCCTCCACGGAGTACATACCGTTTCACAAACCACAGAACGAACAGGCCTCCCCGGAGTAGCAAACGCATCATTAACCAACACACCCAAAAACAGAAATTTATGCCATGAAAAAGACCAACACTTTTGGATTGACGGTTTCTTGCCCAAGCGAGGCAGGCCAGGTAGCCGCCATCGTCAAATTCCTCGCCGACCGCCAATGCTACATCTCCGAACTAGCCGTTTTCGACGACGACAACTTCCAAACATTTTTCCTAAGATGCATCTTCCGCACCCCAGAAAACACCCTCCTCACGCCAGAGGATTTACGCACCGATTTCGTCAAAGTAGCCACCCAATTCGGCATGCAATGGCAGATCCACGACATGCACCACCGCCCCAAAGTCGTGGTCATGGTATCGAAGCTAGACCATTGTTTAGCCGATTTGCTGTTCCGCTGGAAGATGGGCGAGCTACCTATGGATTTCAGCGCCATCATCTCTAATCACCCTGATCTGGCGCCGATGGCAGCGGCCCATAACATTCCCTTCCATCACCTGCCGGTGACGCCCGACAACAAGGCAGAACAGGAAACCGCCGTGCTGAAATTGATCGAAAAATACCAAGCTGAATTAGTTGTGCTGGCGCGCTACATGCAAATATTTTCAGAAGCAACCAGCGCTCAGTTACGTGGGCGTGCAATCAACATTCATCACTCTTTTTTGCCAAGTTTTAAGGGTGCAAAACCGTATCACCAAGCCTATCAACGGGGCGTAAAACTCATAGGTGCAACCTCCCATTTTATTACCGATGATCTTGATGAAGGACCGATTATTGAGCAGGCGGTAGAACGCGTCGATCACACTTGTAATCCCGAAAAATTGTTGGCAGTCGGGCGTGATGTTGAGTGTCTGGCGTTATCGCGGGCGGTGCAATATTTCATCGAACGGCGGTTGTTTGTGAATGGCAATCGGACTGTGATTTTGCAGTAAACAAGTTTTGTCCGGTGATCCTTCATTGCGTATAAATATAAAAAAGCTCCTCGTAAAATACGGGGAGCTTTTTTCTATATCCGTCAAGAGCGTTGCTCTTCTCTGCACAATACAGTCTGCCACGTCGTCGCGCCGGGCCAGACAACCGGAAAAACGTATATTCGTGCCGGTCCAACTGTCGTTTCCAGGTTAAAAAATCGTCGTTCTGTGTGTGCTTCAGGTACGAACGTCAGGATGCCTGATACTATTTTTGAGTAGCTGATTTTCATCGTAAGCGCGGCGTGAAGCGACAATGCAATTTTGTAATAGCAGCAAACTGACTGCTTGATGCGACGCATTGATCATTGCGGCGGCAATCGGCAGGGGTGAGTTTTGGTCGGTTTGCACCAGGCAGATACTGGCTAGTAAGACGGCCATGCCGCGATTGTTGCGTGCTTGTTCGTCATTTAAGCCCTGTGCGCCTGTGAGTATCTCCATCATGATAATCATTGCCTGGGTTGTCGGGGTTAGCGGTGTCAGACCATTGCGACTCAGATAAAAAACAGATTGCTTATCAGTATTGACCAGATACACTATTTTTTTGTCCTGGTCGAGATAGTGACTTGCGCCATAGGTGGTGAGTTTTTCTGATTTTTCACTTGGTTCAAGGTAGATAAAGTGCCACGGATTATCGGCGGAAATACGTTCCTTGAAAGTGCTCATCAATTGGGAAAAGAGTCCTTTATTTACATATTGCTGAAGGTAAATCTGATTAAGATCGTCCAGATAGCGGATGCTGTTGTTGCGGGCTTCTACACTGATGGCGTTGGTTGGAAAAAAGGATAATGATTTCTGTAATATCGGTAACTGATTTAGCTGCTGTATCGTGATTCCTGCGGCAGGATTGCAGGTAAAAGTGGCATCTTGAAATTCCGGGGGGACCATCATTTTAATTTTAGCGTCAAGGTTTTTGGCGAGCCACAACCTGTAATTAAAGTCGCGAATCTGTTTTCTTTTTAATAAGCTGGTATTCATGGGGTCGTACGCACATTGCTCAAGCCCGGCTTGTTGCAGAATCATATTGGTGATCAGACTGTTTAAGCCGGGTTTGTCCTCTTTTTGCAGCAATATATTCATCCATTGTTGCAAATACATGCGCTTGAGTGAGTGCTCTTGCGGCGCACCGGTGAGGTCGATATCATTTTGTATGTGCTCTAAATCACGGTCCCATGGGAAGCGAAAGATATTTCTAGTCGGGTCGATCGATTGCGGTTGTCCATAAACAGCCTCCCATTTTCCGAGATACAACTCTGCTGCATTGACTATCCCGCGGAACAACCAAATTTTGTCGTATAAATTGCCGAAAAGCGTGCGTGGGTTGCATGCGCTATCGGCAACGTCGGATGGCTTGATGTTGAAAGTCTTGTCGAATATTGCGGTGCCATTGCGATCGGAAAAATCGTTTATAAAGCTCAGTAGCGAGGGCAGTCTTTTGACGGCTGGATCGTTGCTGATGTTGCGCCCGGCGACCTCTAGCGTTACCTGTTCGTTGGGCCAGTCAGAATAGAAGCGATTGTTGAGTTTGTCTTTTGCTAGCATGGGGCTGAGATCATCCTCTCTGACGGCCTTAAAGTTACCACCGTCGTACCATGCTCCCCTGACTTCATAGACGGGTGCTACCCGATTTTCGTTAGTGATTAGTTGTATGTCAGTTTTGACGCCATCGATCATCGCATTGACGTTCTTGAATCCGCTTTGTACCAGCACCAGTGCGCCGGGAAATATATTCTCTGGCAATCCGGTACGTGACAACGCTGTCGGATCTTCGTCGGAGGTAGTACGCAATGTCGGTACCATCTCTATACCGTGCGGCCAACCGACCACCTCTGCAATGCGCGCTAACGTGTCATTGATGATTTGTTGGTTTGGGGCGGTGATTGATCTTTCATGTTGATTGTGTTCATTGGGCGCTTGCGCCTCCACCCATTGCTTCCACTCCTGAATCGATGCCAGTTGCGGTGGGTTATCGAGCTTACGTATTTCTCGTGCCAAATAAGCGTTAATCGCACCCGACTTGGTACCGGGGGAGTCTCCGTCGATGTACGGCCTGCGCAGTGTGTGTGTGGTCAGTTGTATGGCAAAGTCGATCATTGCCCGGCTGGTTGTCTCGCTTGGCGAGCTCCTGGCAATATCGTGCATGCTGTTGATTGCGGCGATGATGCGGTCTTTTTTAGCGACAGGGTAGTCATGCATGAGTTTATCGAGCCACTGTCCTAAATCCGGGATGGTCTCGCGGCGACCGAGCATCAGTCGCCATATATCCTCAGCCCATGGTGTATCGACTGTACGAACATTGTGCATCATGGCCAGATCCCATGCGATTAATTGATTGAACAATGCCACGTCGCCTTCAGGATGGTGCATTTTGCTTAAGCCTTTTCCATTCGGAAAAAGCCGGAGAATTCTCTCGGCTGAGGTTAGCAGCGAGCCTAAGCGACGACCTTTCGATAAGCCGGTGTACTCTGCTACCGCATTGAATAATCTTATTTGTTCTTTGTCCGTGAGGCATGTATAGCCTGTAATGTCATCTAACTCCGGGCGAATATGTAAATGCGACAGATATTGTTCGTATGAACCTGATAGCCCCTGGCTGTCGTAGGTGTATCTGAGTGCGTTAAGTACCGGCCCGATCATATACGGTATGGCTTGCTCAACACCGAGGGCGCGTTTGTAGCGCGCCAATATTTCTGCGATGTGGCTTTGCGCGTTGAAACCCCAACCTTCTTTCGCATCTGCTCTGCGACAGTACTCATATAACAGTGCCTCACTGTAGAGAGTACCGATCTGCACGACGGCCCACTCGTCGAAGTTATCGAGAAAATGATCGACCTGTGCGATGGAGAACTGCAACATTTCGGTAGCGAGCATCGGCGATGGATGGGTGCGCATGCTCTGGATTAATGCCGGGTTGTTGAATAGCCTGCTTTCTTGAAGGTTGCACAGAAAATCATCGATCCGTTCTGGTGTGTTGAGCAATAACCGCGCGCGTAATATAGCCGATGGGTGTGCGAGGATAAGGTCGTTTGCCTGCGTATCCCTGGCGTATTCTTGCATCCACGGTTCTAGCGCATAAAAATAAATCCTGTCGATAAGCAGCGGATCCGGCGGCAGTGCAAATGCGGTGTGGGCCAATACCAGTGCTTCCGCGCGGGTGAGGTTGCCGTCCTGTTCCATGAGTGCATATTTTGCGGACAAAAATTTATGCGCTGGCTCGGACAGTTTTTCTGCTTGTACCTGTGGCGGCTTGATACCTGACGTGGTGAAGGTGTCAACAATTGCTTGTTCCCAGCCCAGGAGTAGAAGATCGCGGTCTGTCGGGGAGAGGTTTTCTGTTCCCGTCAACATATCGGCCAAAGTGAGGTGGGCTTTTTGCTGCTTGCTGAGTGCATCCCAAGTCTGTGCTGTGGAGGCTGGTCTGGTTAGCGATGGCACATTGACATGACCATTATGTGGCGTATGTATCAGGCCACTACGTTGCGTTACGGTCGAGGGGTCAGATTGGGTCAACGCAATACGGATTTGGTCTGCTGTTTTCCCGATAAGGCGCCCGCCAAAAATGGCCGCTTTGGGCGGTATGGATGGAATTGTCTGCTTTGCCCATTCCATCAACTTACTTATTTCGACATCTTTCATCTCTGGTCTTGCTATCAGTTTGGCGGCAGCACTGGAAATTTTTCGTTTGATAATCCCTTGATTTCCTACGTAAGCTGCCATCCCGACGGCTTCAATCACTAAGCCTGCGAAGAAATAGGTGATGTGCATCTGCGCCGTCTGTGGGTCGTCGACAATCCTTGCCTTTAGGCCTTCCGGGATGACGGTGAGCACACCGATGGCGGTTGTCACCCACGGACTCAACGGTGGTCCCATGACGACGATTGTCGCTTGCAGGGTGGTTTGGGTTATTTCCAGGGCCAGTAATTGATTTTGTTCATCCTTTGAGAACACTGAGAAATCTGTATCCAACATGATTTTTTCTTTCAGCGCAGGCCACATGATATTGGCGGCCTTGCCAGGCTCGGAGAAGAGTAAGTGTGGGGCGATTTGCATGGGAAAATATTTATTTCGCATATAAGGGCTAAATAAATACTCTCCCCATTTGGCGGGCGCTTTCAGGGGTAATCCTTGCCTTATCGCGGCCTGTAAGACGGGGTTGCGTAGGGGAAGCCCGGAGATGGAGTCGATAGGGATGGGTTGGAAGGCGTCGTTCATACTAAAGAGATAGCTGGACACTCCCTCCGTGAAGGACGGCGCCGTGAATATGCTAGTGACAACATCCTCGCGATACCTGATGCTACGGATATTTTTTATAGCGTATTCCAACTTCTCTGCCAGCTCAGGGAGGTCCTTGTAGTGATACGCAAGAATGCCAGTAATGACGGCCTTAATATTCTTTTGGGCATCATCAACTAACGGTCCTGATGCGAGGCATTCCTCCATATATTTTCCCAAGGTATCCCACAGTGCGTCTTTGCTAATATCATGTTTGAGTCTTGGGGGAAATTTCGCAGGCCAATGTATTGTTATCTGATACATATGCGCTGCTACCGGGCCTGCATTTTCCTTGATCTCATGAAAAATTTTTCCTGTCGCAATATCTTGTACCGACCACGTCGCTTCGTAAAGAATCGGCTGTAATTGCTTCGGTTGCATATGTGCAGAGGCTACGTTCGTATTGCGCATGTCGTAATAACTAGCCAGGATGGGGATGTCTATATCGGACGCATGCAGACCATAGCTTTCGAATAGAACGATCAAATATTCCCGGAAAAAAGCCTGGATATTTTGTGTAAGGGGATTGAATCTTTTACTAATATTGGCCATAAAGATTTTTCGTTCTGCCATTTTTAGTTTCTCTGCTGCCAGTCCTTCTTCTTCTAATTTATGTGCGTACGTCCACCACTGGGTACCAAGAAACGTGTTGCTAGGACCAAAGCCAAGAACATGGCCAACACCTTCAACGCCGCCAATACTATTACCTCTATCCCCAAGCCCAAGGTAGGTGTTCAATGGCATGTGTCCGAGCATATTGCGCAGGTCTGCACTAAAACTTCTTGGCAGCAGTGTCGTCATACTATTTGCGGCGGCAGACAATGGTGGATGGGGGAGCGTGCTTGGGAGTGGCTGGTCAGACTTTTTTTGAACCATGCCTGGCAATGGTGGATTGATCGGCGTTGGCGATACGGTGAATCTATCGAAATCTGAATCCTGCTTGATCTGTTGCGGAGGCCGCGGAGCCGCAAGATTGCTTGATTTGTATGCTTTCCGGTCTGCCTTCGGCATTGTTGGTTTTGTATCCGCGATTGTCGGGTCTGCGCTGATTGGATCTTTATCCGCTCGGACTGGCTGACTCGGCTGTCCGCGCGCTGCGCTGTTCATGGCAATGGGTAGACGTAGCGAAGCGGCATACTGCGCAAGACGGGGCTGAGAGCGGTGATCTGCCGGACAATAGTCGAATGACGGAGCCGACCGATGGGCGGTATTTTGTCCGCCACTAAAAGAGTGCGGAAACGATGCGTTGTCCCGCCGTGGGATCACTGTCCCGGCGACAGAACCAATGGTCATTATTGCGAGTAATTGCGAGGCAACGCTCGATAATGTGGGCTGATTGTTCTGCATCGATAGCGCGGTGGGGAGCGCTCTCAGAGAGCAGGAATTGACGCTGGTAAATTCTGCTCTGAACCTGGCATTTTTACGCGTATTTCCATCGGATTTATACGATTTCGGCGGTGGGGAGTTATAACCGGAATTAGATATATGGTGGACATACTTCATCGTTATCTCTTTCTAGTCTGGCGTAAGATTGTCGATCAATCTGTATATCGACGATGTCTCTGTCCGGAGGACGTAATTGGGGCGTGATTGGTTGTGTTAATCCGATGCCCGGATGCGTCCGGCAAATTTAATATACGGTGCGTATTACTGAGCAGAGACGAAAAAATGCACGCTTTGACCACGCTCATTGACTGTTTGCCCAATGACGCCATAGCGCATCGCGGATCATTTTATTTTCATAAGTAACGCGTCGTGCAACGGAAAGCGCATTTTTAAGTAGCGTTAAAGTAGGTATTTGCTGTGATCTATCGATAGTGGCGGCGGCAATAGCTGATGGCGATTTATGCTTGATTTCATCGAGAATAATTTCGGTCAATGGGCCGGCCAGACTGCGTTCAGTACAGGCTTGTTCGTCATCTGTATCAGGTGCACTTAGCAAGATTTGTAGCAAGATATGGGTTGCCTGACGCACCGAATCCAATGGTTCGAGACCATTTTTAGTCAGGTAAAAAAGAGGATGCAGAGCAGGGTCTGCCAGAAACACCGTTTGTGTGTAACTTTCAATCCGATGGCTTTTACTATAAAGCTTGAGAATATGGGGTGTCTTTGCAGGGTTTGTATAAATAAAGTGCCACGGACTCTGGGCACAGATGCGCGATCGATATTTGCTCATTAGTCGGGCACCGATGCCCTGGTAGTCAAAAATGCGATGATAAATGTTGAGCAAATTATCCAGATATTGCTGACTATTCTCTCCAGCCTCAACGCTGATGTTGCTTAGCATGGGTAAGTGCAACGGTTGCGGCTGCAACGATGACAACTGCTCTATCGTCGACGTCATCGCATTACTTTCATTGGAATAGACACCCGCTCCCCGATATTGCGCTGGTGTATTGACTGTTAATAGTGCTTCGGCGTATCTGTATTCCCAGCGCCTTTTCTTGAGTTGATTCAGGCGTTCCGGGATCGGTAACGGCGTCCTTGGCTGACTGGAGGAGATGCGTTCATAGGTCAAGAGTCCGGCCTGATCCAGAATGAAATTTGTCAGCAGCTCGGTTAAGTTTTGATCGTCGTCACTTTGCGCCGCCGGTCTTTGCTGCAAAAATATAGTTAACCATTGTTCCAGATACAGACGCGGGGCGGAAATTGCCTGCGGCGTACCGGTCAGATCAAAATCTTTGGGAAGATGCTGCCATTGACTATCCCACGGTATATAAACGAAATGTCTGACGGGGTCGATATGCGCTGGTTGTCCGTAAATGAGGGTCCATTTCCCTACATATGGTTTAGCCGCATTGATGATCGCGCGAAAAAGCGGAACAGTGTAGATATCGTTAAACAGCGTGCGCGGGTTGTGCGCAGTTTTGTCAATGTCGGCTTGTTTAAAGATGAAAATGTCGTCGAATGTCTTAGTGCCATTGTTGTCGGAGAAATCGGTCAGGTCGTCCCGAATTCTGGCCAATAACGCTAAGCTTGGCGTCTTGCCCAGACGACGACTGGCGACTTCCAGCGTTGCTGCTTTCTGCCCCTTAGGCAGTTTATTGGAATAGAACGTCCCGGTAAGGGCGTCTCTGGCCAGCATTGGGGCGTAGAGAGATTGTTCACTTTGAAAATTGTCGTTGTACCAGGCTTTGCCATAGGCATTTTCGCGTTCGGAAACGGTCGTTACCAAGCCTTCGATGCCGAGCATTTTTACGTCGGATTCGACGCCATTGGTCGTCATTTTGACGTCGTCGAATCCACTCCGTACCAGCAGTTCGGCAAGGCGTTGTTCTCCCGGATCGGTGCTCAACGGTGACGGATTGCTAGCCCTAGTCTGAAATATTGTCTGCATCGCGTGGGATAACGTGGCATTGATGGCTTCTCGGCTTGGTGGCCCTATCCATCTTGCATGCAGCGGGCGCTCATCGGTCGGCTGGGTTGTCAGCCATTCTTTCCATTCCTGCATCGATGTCGGTTGCGTCTGGTTACCCAGGCGCGCCATTGCCTGATCCAAATAAGTGTTAATCGTCTCCGATCGGGTTCCCGGGGAATCTCCGCCGATCAATGGTGTGCGGAGTTGGCCTCTCATCTGTTGGATGGCGAAGTCGATCAGTCCCGCTGGCATGGTCGTGTGGGGTGATAACTTGGCAATGCCTTTCAAGTAGTAAGCTGTGGCGATGACACGGTCTGCTTTATGTTCGGGGTGCAGCCTGACCAGGTAGTCGATCAGGTTTTCCAAACCAGGTACTGCTTCTTGTCTATCGAGCATCAGTTGCCAAAAATCATCGACCCATTGCGAGTCGAGTTTGCGAACATTGTTATTCCCTGCCAGATCCAATGCGATTATTTGGCGAAACAAGGCGTTCACTCCTTCAGGGTAGTGCATTGCCGCTAAGTCAGTCTCGTCAGGGAACAGGTCGAGCATCCTATCGACCGAGGCCGCCAGCTTGCCAAGGTGAAAGTTCACAGATAAGCCGGTGCGTGCTTGTAGCGCGTCGAACATCCACAATTTTTGTCGGTCTGTCAGACGTATATAGCCGGGAATGTTATTGAGATTGGACCTGGTGCGTAAGTGATACAAAGACTGGCCCTGCGACCCTGATAATGCCATGTTGTCGGGGCCATACCGAAATGCCTTGAGTATTGCCGTCACCATATGTGGCCTGGCTTGCGCAAGACCTAACTGACGACTGAAGTTGGTGCGTATTTTTTGCGCTGTTCTTTTTTGTGGATCGAATACCCAGGCTTGTCCGGCATCTTTGCACTGAAGGTAGTCGTAGAACCACGCGAGATGATCGAAACTTCTGGGTAGCGGTAAGACGTCTTGTTGAAAGTCTTCCAAAAAAATAGCGGTCATCTCGGACGAGTAAGCCAACATATCGGCACGTAGCGTTGGTGATGCGCGCTCTTCTGTGATGTCGCGCCAGGCAGGGTTGGTTGTACTGATCTCCTGGATCTTATTGAGAAAGGCGTCAATTTTTTCCTGTGAGTCAAGTCGCAAGTATGCGGTGAGGGCTTCCGATGGATTTTCACGCATGGTCTGGACCAATGTAGTGTCCTGTTCAAGCGTATGCATCAACGGTTTTTGCAGATCGAAATAAATACGATCGAAGGTGCTTGCAGCCAGTGGTTGTGCGTAATCGGCAGTGGCTAGTTCCAGCGCATCGTCAGAGATGAAGTTGTTGACGTGTTCTTCGAGCAGATGGGCTGCCTGGATTAGTTTGCGTACTGGAAGCGGTAATTTCTTCCACTCGTCTTCCGGCGGCGGCAAGCTGAGCGTAGTGAGGGCTGTTTTAACGGCGTTGTTGTACTTCGTTTGTAAAGCGGCGGCGGCTGGCAGGGAGAGATCATTGAGGCGTGCCAAAAGAGTGGTGAGGATGGTATCGATTTTTTGGTCGGTACATTGTTTCGTACAATTGATGGCAAGCGGGGATGGCACGAGTAGCGCGGAAAGCCCTTCAAATGCATCAATATCGTCATCCTGAGGCAGATCAGGCAGCGCATTGCCGGGAGACACTGAGAAGGGATGTTCGGGTGCTTTCGTGTGGACCTGCGGACCTGCCGGTCGCTTTACGGATGAGGTCGAAATTGACGAGAGTTGGATGGTAATTTTAGGCCGCTTTAACGGATCTTTCGGATGTTTTTCTTCAGGCGGCAAAGCCAGAAATGGATTTGCTTGTACTGTAAATGTCGGTCCTTCGTTTATCGACGCGGTTCCATCGAGCCCCCAACTAATGGCATCAGTAAGATCGAATGCTTGAATCGCATTGCTGTCAGCGACGCCCAGATAGTCATTTTTAAATCCGATGGCGATGCCGTCATCCAGTTTTGACATGGCATGTTCGAGCTTGCCACTCTCGCTGATAAGACCAAACCTGGAGCCGGCTGGAAGCGCTAAGAACTCTGCCTGATTTTTAATGAGTTTTGGTGTCGTACTAAGAAAGGCGGCAAAACTATTAGGATGCGTCTGGCTCGTTATTTGTTCAAGTTGGGAGGCGACAATCAATCCTGCATCGTGTTCAAGCTGAGCAACAAAATCCCAACTGTTGGCGTCTTGAGCGAGTTTTTTTACCAAACTTCCAGAGGGTGCGGCGACGCTGTTTTGCGCTAAGTAGAGAAATTTTTCATGGGATGCCAGGTTGAGGTAATTTTTGTAATCCGTTGCCCAGTGAGTCAGCTTGCTGAGTTCGATATTTCTCATCGACGGCGTTATTGCCAGCTTGTGTACGCTTTTGGCGATTCGCGTCATGATGAACGTTTTATGGCCGATGAAAAACTGAAGTCCGACATATTCAATGACTAACCCGACGAAAAAATCCGTCAGATGTTCTCTCGACTTATTTGGATTATCGGCAACGATAGCCAATCCTATATCCGGGAGTGTTGAGAGGACGCTGGCAGCAAATGACACCAACGGCCTCAGGGGAGCGCTCCCGGCCATCATGGTGGCCTTCATCCCGGTTTTTATCAGCCCCATTGTTAACATCAAGTCTTTTTCGTCGCTTGATAGAACGTTTATATCCATATCTGAAAATAATTTATCGATGGCTGCGCGCCATAAAATATCCTCGACCCTGGCAGGTGTTCCTAAGAACGACAGATATGATTCCACATGCATTGGAAAGGGTGATTTAGACAAGTATGGAGAAAATAAACTATCGCCCAGCTCGATTATTTTTTTTAAGGGTAAACCGTTCTTGACCACTTCCTTCAAGGCGTCATAATTTATCCGAAAATTGTCATGCTTGACATTGACAGGGGTGAGCGTATCGCTCATCGAATAGAGGCGCCCGTAGCTTCCTGCTGTCCCCCCCGGCGCTACAAACAGGCCGGCAACGCGGTCGCCTCTAAAGAAAACCGGTCTGGCCTTTTGGAGGAAGTTGGTTAACTGTGCATCGCACTGGGCCGGGTCGCCATCGTAATGTCGGGAAAATAATTCGGTAGCGTAGGCTTTAATGGTTCTTTTTGCGTCATCCACCAATGGCCCTGATGTGAAGCGTGTCGTCATCAGTTTGCTAAAGGTGCGCCACAACCAGCCAGTGGTTATTTCTTTCTTTATTCGCAGCGTGAAATTGGAAGGCCAGTGGTAGGTAACATCATTCATATTATGTGCCGTGACAGGGCCTGCCTTGTCTTCGATCTCATAAAAATTTTCCCCTGTCGCAATTTGTTTTACGGTCCATTGTGCAGTGTGCGAAATCACCTCTGGTTGCTTCGGTTGTAAATGGGAATGTGGCGCATTGACAGGGCGTTCGTTATCAAATCTGGCGGAGATACGCTGATGGATAGCGTCTCTCGGCAGACCTTCACTCTCAAATAAATTTCCTAAAGCGGCATCAATATAGGTTGAGAACGAATCGATAAAGGGATCAAATGGAATGCTTTCAATAAAAATCTGATCCATCTTTTGTCGTTCATTTTCACGCAGTATTGCGTCAGCCCGATCCCGAATTGCTTCGCGCCAACCCGAATTCATCATTGAAAAATTGGGCTTGGAATTCACTCCGGATAGCAGCCAATTACCGCTGATTGGTCCATCTGGCGAAATGTAAGTGACCGCCGACTCGCCTAGCAGCATATGGCGTGCGTCTGAAATAAAGCTTCTTTCCTTGCTATTTGAAAGACTATTTGCGGCTGCAGATAATGGGGGATGGGGGATGGAGTCTGATGAGGGATTGTCCGAGATGTGATGCGCTAGTCGCGCATCGCCAGACTGCTCTGAGACTGAGGCATACGGCGGTTGCGCAACGGGGGGTGGCGATTGTCTGGGACGTATTAATTCGGGATATTTTGAGCCGTTCTTTTTCTTGTTTATTTGAGTTCTGGTCTTTGTTATTTTTACATCCGGGAGTACGCGACGCGGCGTGCTGTTTATCACAATGGGTGGGCGTAGCGGAGCGGCATGGTGCGCAAGACTAGTCTGAGAGTGGTGATTTTTTGGACAATAACCAAAGGGCGAATCTGACGGATGGGCGGCATTTTGTCCGCCGCTAAAAGAATGCGGGAACGATGTATTGCCTGGCCGTGGAATCACTGTCCCGGCGACAGAGCCAATGGTCATTATTGCAAGCAATTTCGAGACAACGCTCGATGGGGTTGGCTGATTGCCCTGCATCGATAGCGCAGTGGGGAGCGCTCTCAGGGAGGATGAATGGACGCTGGTAAATTCTGCTCTGAACTTGGCGTTTTTACGTGTATTTTCGTCGAATTGAGACGGTTTCGGTGGTCGATAGATGTGACCGGAATTAGAGATGTGGTGGACATGCTTCATCGTTGTTTCTTTCAAGTCTGGAGACTGTCTATCTGGAGGGCGTCTCTGGTCGCCTCGACCAGACGGGCCAGTTCACACTCATGGACTAATGCCGTAATAACGTGACAGCGCATTCGACAAAATTTGGTTTTCGTAAGTGGCATATCGTGCTACGGAGAGAGAGTTTTTCAGCAGTTGCAGGATGTGGTTTTCCTGGGACGCAACGACAGTGGCGGCGGCAATGGCGGTTGGGGAATTGTGGTTGAGTTCCCGTATGACAATGTCCGTCAACGGGCCGGCTCCATTACGTTTGGTGCAGGCAAGTCTGCCATCGAGATCCGGTTCGTGTAGCAATATTTGTAGCAAGATCTGTGTCGCCTGACGTGTCGCGCCTACCTGTTTCAGACCATTGGCCGTCAGGTAAAAAAATGAGTGCAGGGTGGGGTCAACCAGATACACCGTTTCTGTTTCATGGTCGATACGGTGGCTTGCACTATAGGATGTGAAAATATTGTGCGTCTTTTCAGGGTCTACATAGATGAAGTGCCACCGACTATTGGGACCGATACGAGACCGATACTTGGTCATTAGTCGGGCACCGATACCTTGGCGGTCATAAATTTGACGATAAATTTTGAGAAAATTATCCAGATATTGTTGGCTATTGTCTCCAGCCTCAACGCTGATGGCGCTCAACGCAGGCAAATAAAATGCTTCCGGCGGCAGCGACGCTAACTGGGCTAGCGTCAATGTCACGGCCTTACTTTCAGTTGCGTTGTAAGAAAAATGCGGCCCCTTATATTGCCCTGAGGTAATGCTTGTCAGGAGGTCATTGGCGTATCTGTTTTTCCATCGCATTTTATCGAATTGGTATAGACGATCTGGCACGGGTAACGGCGTCCTTGGCTGATCGGAAGAGATGCGTTCATAGGTCAAGAGACCGGCCTGATCCAGAATGATATTGGTGAGCAGTACGGTTAAGTCTTGATCGCTACTCTTTTTCAATACGGATCTTTGCTGCAAAAATATGGCTAACCATTGTTCCAGATACAGACGCGGGGCGGAAATTGCCTGCGGCGTACCGGTCAGATCAAAATCTCTGGGAAGATACTGCCATTGACTATCCCACGGTATATAAACGAAATGTCTGATGGGGTCGATATGCGCTGGTTGTCCGTAAATGAGCGTCCATTTCCCTATATACGGTTTAACCACATTGATGATCGCGCGAAAAAGCGGGACAGCGTAGATGTCGTTAAATATCGTGCGTGGGTTGTGCCTGGTAGCTTCGAGATCGGTTTGTTTGAAGATGAAAATATCGTCGAATGTCTTAGTCCCATTGTTGTCAGAAAAATCGGTCAGGTCGTCTCGGATTTTGGTTAATAGGGCTAAGCTCGGGGTATTACTCAGAAGACTACCGGCGACCTCCAGTGTTGCGGCTCTTTGTCCTGTATAAAATTTACTGGAATAGAAGGATCCCGTAAGCGTGTCTCTGGCTAGCATCTGTGCGTAGGGGGACTGATTGCTACGAAAGTTGCCGTCGTACCACGCATCTCTATCTTGATAAACAGTCGTTACCAGGCCTTCGATGCCGAGTAGTTTTACGTCGTATGGGAGACCGTCGATGGTCGTCGTAATGTCGTCGAATCCACTCCGTACCAGCAGATCGGCACCGGCGAGGTATTGCTCTAGCGGGTCGGTGGACCACAATTGAGATGGATCTTTATCAGCGTCAGTCTGTAACGCCGCTAACTTCTCTAAACCCTTCTTCCAACGTATTGTCTGTATCGCGTTAGCTAACGTATTGTTGATGGTTTGTTGGTTTGGTGGTTCGATCCATCTGGTATGCAGCGGGTGCGGAAAGGTCGGCTGCGTTTTCAGCCATTGCTTCCAATCGGCAATGGATACCGGGTGCGGCTGGCCATCAATGTTAGCCATTTTTTCTTGCAAAAAATGGCTAATTGAATCTGCAAGCGTCGCTGGTGAGTCTCCGCCGATCAAGGGGGGGCGGAGTTGATATCGTATTCGCTGGAGCGCAAAGTCGATCAACTCCGCGGGTGTGGTCGCGCTTGGCGACGCCTTGGCAATAACGGATAAACGATGGGCCGCGGAGATGATACGATCGATGGCAGTAGTCGGATACTGCTCTATCAGGTGATCGATCAGGGCTCCCAAACCAGGTACGGTTGCGCGTCGATCAAGTATCGTTTGCCATAGTTCCTGCGCCCATTGCGCATTGACTTTGCGAACATTGTTATACGCAATCAGATCCAATGCGATTAATTGACTGAATAACGCGTCTTCACCGTCAGGGTAGCGCATTGCCGCTAAGAGATTTGTATCGGTGAACAGTTCGGCAGTTTTATAGACCGAGGCCGCTAGTGAGCCTAAACGATAGTCCGTCGCTAAGCTGGTGCGCGCTTGTAGCGCATCGAATAAGAGAAATTGTTGTTGGTCGGTAAGGGATGTATAACCGGGAATGTTATTGAGTTCCGGCATGCGGCGTAAGTCGTACAAAGACCGTCCGTCCGATCCTGACAACCCCATACGGTCGGGGCGATACCCGAATGCCTTCAGTACCGCCGTCACCAGGCGTGGCATGGATTGCTGAAGACCTAGCTGACGACTGAGGTTAATGCGTACTTTCTGCACTGTTCGTCTATGCGCATCGAACACCCAGGGTTGTCCGGAATCTTTGCACTCAATGTATGCGTATAACCACGCTAGACGATCGAAACTTCTGGGTAATGGCAGGGTGTCGAGTTGGAAGCGCTTCAAAAAAATAGCAATCATCTCGGACGAGTAAGCCAACATATCTGCATGCAATGCAGTATTTTCTACGATGCTGCGCCACTCTGTGTCGGCGGTGCTGAACTCTCGGAGGCTATTTAAAAAGGTGGTAATTTTTTCCGGCGAGTCAAGCAGTAAATACTTGGTAACGGCCGCCGATGGATTTGTGCGTATTTCCTGGATCAGTGTGGTGTCCTGTTCTAGCACCAGCATCAAAGGCTCTTGCTGATCAAAATAAATACGATCGAAGGTGGTGGGAGCCAGCGCTCGGCTGTAATAGGTGCTGGCCAATTTCAGCGCTTTATCAACAGTCAAATCGTTGCCTTGATCAATGAGGAGATATTTCAGTTCAAATAGTTTTTGTATTTGGGCGGACAAATTATCCCATTGGGCCTCCGGCGCATTTAAACTGAGCTTGGTGAGGGCGGTCTTGACGGTATTGTCGTATTGCCGTAGCAAAGCGGCGGCAGCTTGATAGGAGATGCTATTTGTTCTGGACAAGAAAGTGGTGAGGGCAGTATCGATTTTTTGTTTGGCGCATAGTGTCGTGCAATCAATAACCGGCATGGCTTGCGTTATCAGCACCGAAAGTCCATCAAAATCATCACTATCCGGTGATTGGTTGTGATTGAGATCAGCAGTGACCCTGACTTCTTTAACTGGAGGTGGACTATCTGGCGCCACTGAGACGGAATTTTCGTCCGGGTTTTTATGCCTTAGCTTGATCACCAATTTATTCATCGATGAAGCAGAAAATGGCGTGATTTTAGTTCTGGTCTTAGGAAGCCTTGAAGGATACTTTTCGTCATAGAGTATGCCCGAGGCTGGATAGGCCTGTACTGTAAATGTCGGCCCTCCGTTGATTGACGCCGATCCATCCGCTCCCCAACTGATGGCAGTACTGAGGTCAAATGCTTGAATCGTATTTTCATCATCGATTCTCAGATAATCATTCTTAAAACCGATAGCGATACCGTCATCCAGTTTTGACATGGCGTGTTTTAGCTCTCCATTCCTACCAATAAAACCAATCCTGGAAAACTGTGGGAGCGCTAAGAATTCTTGCTTGTTTTTAATTATTATTGGTGTATTGCCAAGCAAACTATCAAAACTTTGAGAGCGTGTCTCAGCCGTTAATTTATACAACTCGGACGTTGTAATAAATCCTGCCTCATGCTCCATCCGACCGACAAAATCCCAACTGTTGCTAGCACTCTTAGTGAGCTTTTTTGCCAGGTTTCCATGGGGGTTAGTTGTCGTGGTTTGGGCTAAATAATTAAATTTGTCACGCGGCTTGAGGCTGACGTAATTTTTGAAATTGGTTGCCCACTCAGCCAATTTTTTCTGTTCGAGATTTTTTGCCAAAGGTGTCGTAATCAACTTTTGCTGACTCTTATTTATCCGGGCCATGAGGAGCGTCTTATGACCTAAATAAAAACTGAGTCCAACGGTTTCGATCATTATCCCTGTGAGGCAATTCTTCAGATGCGTGTTCGATACCTCTGGACTATCGGCAATCTGCACCATTCCTGCATCCGGGAGCATTGCGATCATACCTGTTGCGAGGGACAGTAACGGCCTCAAAGGAACCCCGGCCATCAAGATCAATTTCACCCCCGTTTTTGCCATCCCCAAAGCGAACATCTGTGGTGGTCAAGTAATTTCGGACACAACAATAGGTTTTTTTTCTGCCATTTTTCGCTCGTAGGCGACGGGCGACAGATTTCCCAATACTGAATTGAATCGCTCGGTGTTATAGAACCCGACAATGTAAGCAGTAATGTCTTTGCTAGCCTCCGCGTGGTTGGCATATTGGCGTTGCCAGACGCGTTCCATCTTGAGATTGAGGAAGAAGCGTTCAGCAACGGCATTGTCCCAGCAGTTTGCACGGCGGCTCATACTGCAAACAAAGCCATGTTCATCGAGAAGGCCCTGGTAGAGCTGGCTGGCATATTGGCTGCCGCGATCGGAATGGACAATTAGCCCGGAGGCTGGTTGTCGTTGCGCAATCGCCATGTTCAGAGCAGCACAAACCAGTTCTGCTGGCATGCTCGGAGCCATCGCCCAACCGACTATTTTGCGTGCGAACAAATCCAGGACGATGGCCAGATACAGCCACCCGGCACCAGTACGGATGTAGGTAATATCAGTGACATACGCCAAGTCTGGTGCAGCAGGATTGAACTGCCGGTTGAGGATATTAGCGGCTACTGGCAAGTTATGTTTGCTGTCTGTTGTGTGGATAAACTTACGTTTCCAAACGGGTTTTAAGCTGGCTCGGCGCATCAGGCTACGTATCTTGTAGCGACCGATCACAAAGCCTTGATTCCTCATTGCGGTGACCAACCGACGACTGCCATAGCTTTGATGGCTGGCCATAAAAGCAGCCTTCAGGTGAACGCTTGTTTTACACAAAACCGGTTTAGCAGCACGATGCTGTGCCTCGTAATAGCCAGAACGACTCACGCTCAGGACGCGGCAGCAGTGTTTTACCGGGAAGGCCTTCTCTTGCAGTTGACGAATGAGTTGATAGCTCATTTCATTTCCCGGGCAAAGAAGGCCGATGCTTTTTTTAAGATATCAACATCCTGGCGAAGTTGGCGATTATCGTTTTCTAATTGTCGTATCCGTTGCTGCTCGGAGGTCAGCGGTAATCCTATCCCCGGCTTGCCGTTCTGCTCAGCGCCGTACTGCGTTACCCAACGACGAATTGCTGTGGTGCCTATGTTCATACTGGCGCTGACATGTTGAATACTCAGGCCTTGTTCTTTGATCATCCGCACGACTTCCAGCTTCAGGCTGCTGTCGTAATTCTTATGTTGCTTTGACATTTATATTTCCTCAGTTGATGGATTATCCACCCATTGAGGTGTCCGGAAAAATTAGACCACAGCAATCCAGTTTTTTTCTTCGCTTGAAAGGACGTTCAGATCCATATCTGAACGCAGTTTATGGATGGCGGCATCCCATAAAACATCCTCGATCCTGCCCTCTCGGCCAAAGGTTAACTTTGGATCTACCCATCTTGGAAAGGGTTGCTTGGTCAATTCTTTGGAAAACAAACCGTCGCCCATCGCAGCTACTTTTTTTAATGGTAAACCGTGCTTTACCAATTCTTTCAAAGCATTACCCTCCAGGCAGAAATCGGCGTTATCGACGACGATAGGGGCAAATAAATTACCTATGGAACAGAGCATGCCGTAGGTTCCTGCCTGTACCGGGGGCGTTAAGAAGAGGTTCGCGACGGGCTCTCCCAAATAGAACACTGGTTTGGCTTTTTCGACAAAGTTGGTGAGTGCGGCATCACTCTGGGCCGGGTCGCCGGTGTAGTTCTCGAAATATTGTTCGATAACGTAGGCTTTAATGGTTTTTTTTGCGTCATCGACTAGCGGCCCGGAGGTGAGGCGTATGTCCATAAATTTGGCAAAAATATGCCACAGCCAGCCATTGGTCAGTTTTTGCGTTACAGGTCTGGGAAAATTGGAGGGCCAATCGTAAGCGACATCATTCAAATGTGCCGTCAGGGGGCCTGCCTTGATTTCTATGTCAGCAAGATTTGCTCCTGTCGCAATGTCGTTTATTGACCAGCGCCCAGTGTGTTCAATCGCCTTGGGTTGCTGCGCCTGCAGATGGGCAGAGGCGGCATGTATGAGGCGACTGTCTAAATATTTGGCATCGATGTACTGATTCATAGCCTCTTTGGGCAAACGCTCTTTCTCAAACAAGTTACCTAAAGCTTCTTCGATAAATGTTTGGAAGGAATCAACAAATGGATTAAATTCAATGTTCTCTATCAACACCTGCTCTTGCGCCAGACGTTCATTTTCCCTCTGTATTTTTTCAGCCTTAAGACGCGCCGTTTTTTCAAAGTCGGTTCTCAGAATAGACATTCCGGGATCGGAGCTAACACCCGGGAACGGCCAACTACCGCTGACCGGGCCTTCGGATGACAGATAAGTGTCAGCCGACTTGCCTTGCAGCATATTGCTTGTGTCTGCAATCAAGCCTCTTTGTTTGCTGTCGGGATGGCTATTCGCGGCCGCAGATAATGGTGGATGGGAAGGGGCGTTCGTAAGCGGATTGTCATGCCTTGAGACTGGGGCTTGCAGCGGTTGTTTAGCGGGTTGTGCCGCACGCGCACTGGGTTGTGTGTCGGATTTCCTGATGGCAGGGAGGAATGTCGGACTATCAAGATCTGGATCGTGTTTGATCGGTCGCTTCAGATGTTGATAAACAGAGGGACGTTGTTGCTTAAGCCTTGGTGATTCGGGATGGTTTGATTTGAGTTTACCCACTCGGGGGGGGGGCTTTGCTGTTTTTGCATGTATGACCGGCGGGGCAGCTTTGGCTGTCGAGCTCGGCTGGCCTGCGTTGCGAGGTGTGCTATCTGCGTCAGGACATGCACGCGACGAAGCGGGATGGCGTCCATACGGACGACTGGTCTGAGCGTGCTGATCTGCGGAACAAAAACCGTAGGGCGCATCTGACCATCGGACAACATTTCCTACGCTGCTCAAAGAATCAGGCAGCGACGAATTACCCTTTGTTAATCCGATTGAGATGGGTGCATTGATTGAACTAAGCGCCAGCAATGCGATTAATTGTGGGGCAATGTTGGATTGATTGTTGGACTGATGCTGAGTTACCCAACGCGAAGAAGATGCGGTGTAAAGCGCTCTGAGGGAGGGAGAATCCGCTCTGACAAATTTTGCTGCGAACTTTTCTTTTTTTGCAATATTCAGATCGGATTTGCTTGGTTTTTGTGAGCGGTACGTGCTACCAAAATTGGATATGTAGTTAAATTTAGGCATCGGGTCGCTCCGTGACCTTGATCCGGGTCGATTGTTATCTGCTGTCTATTGAGGACGATGATCGGTCGTGTTGTGCATCATAATGTTGAGGCATTATGCGCTGTAAGATTAAATTTTGAGGGGTTGCTCATCACAATGAGCGATTTTTGAATTTTGTTATTTGGTCAACATAGGGCTTACGCAAAATTGTACCGGCTAAGGCAGCGTCCGGTTGGCGTAAGCTCCCCAGCGGCACAGATCTATATAAAATGTAAAAGTGTCTGGAAGATGGATATGACCGATCCTGGCGTTGGCCAATTCATCTGGCATTTTCGTGGATCACTGCTGCAATCCGATGACTAACGTTTGGGGCAGAACGTCCGTGGTTTTGTTGTTTGATGTGAGGGCTGTCTGGTCTGTCGGCATATAAGCGCTTAGTGGCTTTGTCCGTACCTGATATTACGTTGAGGCTATTCTTTCCTGATGGTCTGACACCACCGTAGTATCACACTCCCTGATCTTGATAAATGGTCGCCGCCGGATGCGTATTGATGATCATTTCTATCGGATAGGTGACGCCATTGATGATCGTTGTGATGCCCTTGACCCCACTCTGGACTAGCAATCTGGCAACGGCGAGGGGATCTTCTTTTACCTTCGCGTGTGAAAGTGGCTGACTTTGGATGGCACCGGGAAACATTTCTGATCCCAATTTTTTTATCGCGCGCGCGAGCATCGCGTTGGTGGCACTGGTAGGTGTGACGGCCGGTTGACTCGGGCCTGCGATTGCACTTGCGTTGGACGGAATTTCCCAACTGGTAGGTTCTGTTTCCAGAAAATCCCGCCACTCTTGAGGAGATTGGGGTTGCACTTGCTCACCCATGACATGGGTTAAATAATCGTTAATTGCTTGTGTCCGTGTCTGCGGTGAATCTCCATCGATGAACGGTATGAGTGTATTTTGTGCGAGCTGTATCGCCAGCTCGATCATTTGGGGCGTGATCCCGCTGCCAGGCTGTGCCTTGGCCATCTTATACAAACTATTGATCGTGGCGATGGTGAGGTCGCGATCTCGTTGGTAGTGCTTGTACTTCAGTTTGTATAACCAGAGTGCGACACCGGGGATGTCGCGTCGACTGTTCATCAGTTCCCAGAATGTCACAGACCATTCCTGATCGATTTCGCCAACATTGTTGCTTGCTGCCAGATCCAATCCTATTAATTGGTTGAGTAATACATTTTCACCTCCCGTGTAGTTCATCTTGGTTAAGTCTGCCGGATCGGCGAATAAGGTGAGCACTCTGGCGGCCGAGGCCAGGAACGAGCTTAAGGGACGGTCCATCGGGATGCCGGTGATAGCGCTGATCGTTTTGAATACGGTCAATTTTTGTTGGTCATTGAAGAGGCGATAACCGGGGATGTCTTTGAGTTTGTCTTCATTGCGCAGACCGCCCAGATACCGTTCCTCAAACCCTGGCAGCGCCATGCGGTCATGGTCGTAGTAGTTGAGTTTGTTAAGTACCTGCAACGCTATCGGCGTGATGACTTGATCGATGCCGAGTGTGCGTTTGTAGTCCGCTAATATATTCGCTATTGGGCTGCGATGATTGAAATGCCAGCCTTGTCCAAAGGCTAGTCTGCGACGGTATTCATGGAGCATTGCCTGAGGGAGGAGATAGCCGGGCTGAGGTAGCGCCGTCTCGTCGAAATAGATGAGAAAGGTATCCATCTGTCTCGATGAGAACGCTAATATTTCGCTGGGCATGGATGGTGCCGGATGGCTACGCATGCTGTCGACTGTGCTTTTAAAAAGCACGTTTTCTTCCAGGCTATCAAGAAACACCGTAATCCGTTTTGCTGTATTGAGTGCTAATGCCGAGCGTAATATATCTGAGGGATGTTCGAGTGCTCTGCGGTTTAAGCACGTGTCGTTTGCCTGTTTTTGCAACCACGGTTCTAGTGCATAAAAATACACCATGTCAACCACCTCAGGGGTGATCGGCTGCCCGTACTTTTCTTTGACGAATGTCCGTGCCTCAGTGTGATTGAGAGTATTTCCCTGATGGATGAGAGCGTATTTCAACGCAGAGAATTTTTGCGCTGCAGGCGACAATGTGTCAAATTGGTCTTTGGGCGGTTTGCTACTTGCGATGGTGAGGGTAGCGGTAATCGCTGCGTCCCAATCCTTGATTAACGCAGCGCTTTCTTTATAAGAAAGAATTTCTGCTCTGGCTATCATATAGGTCAGGGTAATGATGACTTTTTGCTCAGCGCTCAGTGCATCCCGCGCTGGTGAAATTGACGTTGGTGAGGTTGGCGTGGTTGGCAGAGGAGTATCAATAGCATCGGTCATTTGCGTATCGAGCGTCACACTAAGTGGCATTACGGTTGATTCTTTCGATATCGATCGTTTCAAAAAATTTCCTGTTACTGCTGTTGCCGGCCTTGTGGGGGATACGTTTGCGTTAGCCGATTTGGGTGCAGCAATCGGTATTTTTTCCTTTGCCCATTTCAATAGTTTTGCTATTTCAAAATTTTTTTTCGCTGGGTCTGCCATCAGTGTGGCCGTAGCTTTGGAAACTTCCAATTTAATAAGAATCCTGTTTCCTACGTAGGCTACCCCCCCGATGCTGTTAATCAATATGCCTCTCAGAAAGTGCCTGATATACGCCTGCATCTCCTTCGGATCGTCGACAACCGTCGCTGCTAAGGCATCTGGCATTGCGGCGACCGCACTGACGGCGTTTAACATCCAGGGAGATAACGCTGGTCCGAACACCATTGTTGCTGCCTTGATGGTCGACTTCGTTAGTCCCATAGCCAACATTTGGTTTTGTTCGGTAGGTGAGAATATAGAGAAATCTATATCTGATTTAAATTTTTCTTTGTACGCAATCCACAACATATCCCTGGCCTTTCCTGGACCTGAGAATGTTAAATATGGGATGACTAATCTGTGATACGTCCTTCCCTTTGTATAAGGTATAAATAAAGATTCGCCCAGACTGGCAACCATTTTCAGGGGCAGTCCTTGCCTTATCGCATTCTGAAAGAGCGGTTTGCGCAGTAAGGATGCGCCAGTGGCGTCAATAATTGTTGGAGGGAAAACATTGGTCATGCTAAATAGAACATTAGTGCCTGCTATGCGGCCAGGACCTGCAAATACGTCTGCAACATCAACACCTTGATACGAGACCCTGCGGATGTGTTGTTTCAAATTATCTATATTCAGCGCTATTTTAGGAAAATTCTTGTAATAGTCCATAAGAATGCCGGCAACCATGGCGTCAATATTGGTTTTTGCCTGATCAACCAGTGGTCCTGAGTCGAGGCTTTTCATCATGAATTCGGTGTACGCACTCCATATTCCGTTTTCTTTTTGCGTAATGATATTTTGGAGAGAGCGCTTATATGAATCAGGCCAAAATATGACGTACCTCCCTCTGTTTGCTGCCATTTCGCCTGCATATTTTTTTACCTCTTTGAGATTTTCCCCGGTCGCCATTTCTAGTGGCGTCCAGCTGGTGTAGTACTCAATCGGCTGTAGTTGCTTTGGTCGTAACAGGATATCGAGGCCGTCCATTTTGCGCGTATCGATAATTTTGGCGGCGATCCGCTTGTGTATTGCTGACTCAGGCAAACCATGACGTTTGAAAGCATCTTTTAAATATGTCACGGAAAAATCATTGCTATTTTGCGTAGTGGGATCGAATGGAAAGTAATACCAAAAATCCTCCTACTGCTCTCTTTCTAATTCTATTTTTGCTAGTTTTTGGTTTTTTAAATCTCGTACCCAATTGAACTGCTGTGGTCTAATTTTTCCGGACACCTCAATGGGTGGATAATCCATCAACTGAGGAAATATAAATGTCAAAGCAACATAAGAATTACGACAGCAGCCTGAAGCTGGAAGTCGTGCGGATGATCAAAGAACAAGGCCTGAGTATTCAACATGTCAGCGCCAGTATGAACATAGGCACCACAGCAATTCGTCGTTGGGTAACGCAGTACGGCGCTGAGCAGAACGGCAAGCCGGGGATAGGATTACCGCTGACCTCCGAGCAGCAACGGATACGACAATTAGAAAACGATAATCGCCAACTTCGCCAGGATGTTGATATCTTAAAAAAAGCATCGGCCTTCTTTGCCCGGGAAATGAAATGAGCTATCAACTCATTCGTCAACTGCAAGAGAAGGCCTTCCCGGTAAAACACTGCTGCCGCGTCCTGAGCGTGAGTCGTTCTGGCTATTACGAGGCACAGCATCGTGCTGCTAAACCGGTTTTGTGTAAAACAAGCGTTCACCTGAAGGCTGCTTTTATGGCCAGCCATCAAAGCTATGGCAGTCGTCGGTTGGTCACCGCAATGAGGAATCAAGGCTTTGTGATCGGTCGCTACAAGATACGTAGCCTGATGCGCCGAGCCAGCTTAAAACCCGTTTGGAAACGTAAGTTTATCCACACAACAGACAGCAAACATAACTTGCCAGTAGCCGCTAATATCCTCAACCGGCAGTTCAATCCTGCTGCACCAGACTTGGCGTATGTCACTGATATTACCTACATCCGTACTGGTGCCGGGTGGCTGTATCTGGCCATCGTCCTGGATTTGTTCGCACGCAAAATAGTCGGTTGGGCGATGGCTCCGAGCATGCCAGCAGAACTGGTTTGTGCTGCTCTGAACATGGCGATTGCGCAACGACAACCAGCCTCCGGGCTAATTGTCCATTCCGATCGCGGCAGCCAATATGCCAGCCAGCTCTACCAGGGCCTTCTCGATGAACATGGCTTTGTTTGCAGTATGAGCCGCCGTGCAAACTGCTGGGACAATGCCGTTGCTGAACGCTTCTTCCTCAATCTCAAGATGGAACGCGTCTGGCAACGCCAATATGCCAACCACGCGGAGGCTAGCAAAGACATTACTGCTTACATTGTCGGGTTCTATAACACCGAGCGATTCAATTCAGTATTGGGAAATCTGTCGCCCGTCGCCTACGAGCGAAAAATGGCAGAAAAAAAACCTATTGTTGTGTCCGAAATTACTTGACCACCACAAACCAGAGCTCAATAAGAAACCCGGCACGCGTTTTCATTTGATTCCATTCGATTGCCCTTATTGATCTCACTTTTGAAGGGCTGGCGAGGGAGAGTGTCGGATGATGACTATCTGGATGTTGCCCGGGGCGGTCAAGGATGGGGGGAGACTGCTGTTGAGGTTGATGTAATGCGATATTTTTTCTACCTGTTCTACCATACGCGATTGTCGTTTGTTCTCTGAACACCGCACCGTTGTGCTCTTTGGTTACGCGAGGTGGCCGCCTGGTGCTGCGAGGTGTGCTACCAACGATGGGTAAAGGGGGCGAAGTGGGCTGGGGTACAGGTGTCTGCGGATTTGTTGATGGAGAAGCGGAAAATGAATTTGAACGTCGGCCAGCATTTTGTCTGCTATTAAAAAAAACAGAGGGCGATGCAGATATCGTTGTACCGATGAGAGAAGTCAGCGCCACTAGCGTGACGACGTGCGAAATAGCAGATGAATAATTGCTGGTCGGATGATGAGATGCATAACGATGAAATTTTATTGGGGAGTTCAAACCGCCGATAAAATTCTGGCTGAATGTGGCATGGTCGTTATTTTTTTTTCTCTGATCAGGGCTAGGTTTATGCGGGATTTGGACACGGTGGGGGCAACCATGATGCGATATGAAATGCGATACCCGATTATTCATCGTTACTCCTGAGAGGTAGGATTGTTTTATAAAGCAGTGGGTCTCTTGGGATGGTGGGATTGCTGAAATCGAAAATGCGTTACGCAATTGCGTTCACTAACACCCAAAAGATGACAAGCATATCGAAAAAATATAAGGGCTCGTTATTTATGGGAAATAGCAGTCGGGTTACCAGAGCAGGAATGGGGATGACGAATGAGATGCTGTTCAGTGATCCATGTACCTGTTCGCACTGAGTAGCCTGTCGGGCGTATCGAAGCCAGTGCTGATACGGCGCAGCTTCGATACGCTACTCAGTGCGAACGGTTTTTTTAACTAATACTCTTCAATGCGCCTTTTTCAGGTCACAAAATAGCGGCAGACAACATGCATTCTGCGCCGGTCCTACCCGTGATTAGATACGGACTGCAATGCAACTATTCGATTTTCATCAATTCTGCGTCGTGATGCCAGACCGTGACTGTTGAGTAGTTTCAAACTGACTGCTTTTGGCGCTGCGCCATCGATCATTGCTGCAGCAAGCACCGGTGTGGCGTCCTCGTTGACTTCCCAGAGAGCGATATTGGCCAGAAAGACAGCTAAGCCACGATGGCTGAGCCTTTCTTTTTCCGTCAGCGTTGGTTTGCCAGTATAGATCTCCATCATAACGATCAACAGTTGGGTCGTCGGATCTAGCGGCTTGAGACCATTGGGGCCCAGGAAAAGCACAACTTCTTTAGGCGTATTTGCCAGATACGCTATTTGTTTGTCATAGTCTAGCCAGTGACTTGCGCCATAGATGGTTGAATTTTCTGATATCTGGTTTGCGTTCTGATAGACAATGTGCCACGGTTTTTTGGTTGAAATACGCTGCTTGCAGGTGACCATCAATTGCGCAAAGAGTCCTTGATGACGATGTTGCTCATCTAAAATATCCTCTATATTTTCCAGATATCGGATGCTGTGATCGGGCGCTTCTACGCTGATGGCCCCTAATAATGAAAAATGCGGTGATGGATTCTCCAACACCGGCAACTGCGCGAGCTCCCTGATTGTTACCCCTTGGTTCGGGTTATTGGTAAAAGTCCCACCCATGAATTCAGGGGGAAGGATGTATCGCATTTGCGCGTCAAAAGTTTTGGTAACCCACATCCAGTATTGAAAGTCGCGAATTTGATCCCGAGGGGATAACTGGCGATCTACCGGATCGTAGGCCAGATCCTCAAGGCCGATCTGTTGCAGGATCAGATTGACCGTCAAGCTATTGATGCCGCGTCCATTTTCTTTTTTTAGCAGCATGTTCATCCATTCTTTCAGAAGGATGCGTTTGAGAGAGACGACTGGCAACTCACCGGTCAAGTCGGTTTCTTTTGGGAGATTCACCAGATCGCTATCTTTTGGTATGAATAGGGTATTTTCGCCAGGATCGATACCTGGCGTTGCTCTCGAAGTAATTCTCCACGGACCCAGAACCGACTCCGCCGCATTGACCACAAGGCGAAAGCATGAACTACCGTTATAGCACTCCGCGAAAAACTCCCCTATGTCTAGTTCGCTTGCATCGATAACTTCCTCATCAATGACGAAGGTGTTATTGAATATTCCGGCAGCGCCGTGGTCCGAGTAATCGGTCATTAAATCGAGAATCGGTAATAACCTTTTAACGGCTGGATCATCGTTTAAATAGCGATTGTTTACCTTGAGCGATAGTTGATCGTTGTCTGGCAGGTCAGAGTAAAAGAGATTGGTGCCTTTGACCTCGGCTAACATCCGGTTGAGGAAATCGCTTCTTATCTCAAGATAGTCACTGTCGAAATACGCTCCCCCTTCTTCAAAAACGGTCGTCACCGTGTTTTCATTGACGACCTGTTCCATTTGGGATGGAACGCCCTGGATCATTGTTTCGATATTCTTGAATCCACTTCGTACTAGCAGCCTGGCGCCTGCGTGAGGATCTTCCTGTTGCTGATCATTATCTTGAATGGGGGGCATCTTCCGAGCTCCTGGCCACTTTATTATCCTTATCGCGCGATTGATCATGTCGTTGCCGGATTGTTGGTTTTGGGCGGCGGTCGCTCTGGTTGATCTCGTATTTGAGGGGTTTTGCCGATTAGTCGGCTCTGTTGGCTCCATTGACAGTAAGTTTTCCCATTCTTGAATCGATCCAGGCTGGGGTTGTTCGCCCATGACATCTTTTAAATAATCTCTGATCGATTGCGATACAAACCCCGGTGTACTCCCGTCGATCCGCGGTGTGGGGAGAGTAGATCGTTTGAGCTCTATGGCAAAATCGATCATTTTATAATTGATCGTCGGGCTTGGCTTTGCTTCGGCTATATCGTTTAAAATTCTGATCGCGGCGACGGTACGGTCTCGTAGCGCACCGTATCTGTGCAATAGTTCGACATCCCAAAAACCTAAAGGGTAGTTATTCTTGCGTCGCTCGTGTATCAGTCTCCAGAAATTCTTCTCCCATACCGGATCGACCGGGCCGACATTGTTGTGCGCCGCCATATCCAATGTTACTAATATGGCGAACAACTCGTTTTCGTCTTCAGGGTAGTTCGCCTCAGATAATTTTTTTATGTCAGGGAACAGACTGCGCACTCTCTCGATTGAGGCCATTAGCCCACCGATGGGACGGTCCGGAGATATGCCGGTGATGGTGTGTATTACTTTGAATACCGCTAATCTTTGATGGTCATTGAACCATATCCAACCGGGAATATGATCGAGGGTGTCGAGATTGCGTAAATCATAAAGACACCGTCCGTGATATCCGGATAGCGCCATGCTGCCATTGTTGTAGTAATTGAGCGCGATAAGTACTTGCCGGGCCAGGGGATATGCAGCTTGGTCAGCGCCTAGTACGCGTTTGTAGTCCGCGACACTTTTCGCTATGGTGATTGCTTCTCGGGAGTCCGGATGACGAATGTATGCATCGAGCATTGCCTGACGAATAAAATAACCTGGCTGAGCCAGCGCCATCTCGTCGAAGTTTTTTAAAAAAATATCGGTCTGTTTCGATGAGAATGCTACGATTTCTTTTTGCAATGACTCTGATGGATTCTCGAGCATGGCGGTGATCGTGCTATTAAATAAGGGATTTTTTTGCAGGCCATCGATATATTCTTTCATCCGCACCGGTGTCGTTAGCGCTAATGCCGAGTGCAATGCTTCTGATGGATTTTCGAGTATATCGCCGGTGGCGTCGGTGTCATTTGCGCGCGCTTGCATCCACGGTGTCAGTGCATATAAGTAAATCTTGTCGAGTTTCTCCGGATTGATCGGCCTTGCATATTCTTCCTCGGCCAATCTCAGCGCCTCAGGGAGGCTGAGACTGCCGACCTGATTGATGAGCGCAAGTTTAGTTGCAATATAGTGATATGCAGGTTGGGACATAAGGTCGAACTGCTGCTGTGGCGTCCGGGCGTCATGAAAGGTCGTGATAATCGCATCCTCCCAACTCTGCAGCACAGCCGCGCTTTTTTGGAGGGAAAGGTTTTCTCCCGTCAATTTGGTGGCAAGCGTGACCTGGACTTTTTGCTCTGGGTTGAGTATGTCCCAGGTGAACGTTGGATTTTCTGGTGTTGACGTCACTATATTCGTATCGGTTACTCCTGCGATTGCGGGGGTGGCACCTGCTTCTATTGCCTTTGTCCAATCGACAAACTTGTCTAATTCTTCCTGTGCGAGCGCTGGATTTGTGATTATTTCGGATGCAACTTTGTGTGCTTGCTGCCGAAAGAGGGTTTTATCTTTTATGTAAGGACTCAACCCGATGGCTTCAATCACCACGCCTGTGACGAAACAAGCGACATACTCCTGCGCCTTTTTTGGATCGTGGGTAATCAATGCACTCACGGCATCAGGAAGACTGCCTAGCACACCGCTGCCAGCGACGACCCATGCAGGTAACACGGGATCCATCATCATTAAAAACGCTTTTATGCAATTTTGTATTAGTCCCGCAGCTAATAGTTGCTCTTGTTCCTTGATTGAAAATAGAGAAAGATTGATATCTGATGCAAATTTATTTTGATACTGAGGCCACAGCACATCGCCTGCATTGCCAGGTGGGGAGAATGTGAATTGTGGAGGGACTGTTCTGGGAAGGTACGTATTTTTTGTATGGGGTTCAAATAATAATTCACCGAGGCTGGCGCACGCTTTCAAGGGTAATCCTTCCCTTGTCGCATCCTGATAGAGGGGTATTTGTAGCCAGGACGCAGCAGTGGAGTCGATCGGTGTCGGTGGGAAACGTTGGCGCATGCTGTAGATGGTGCCGAAGGTTCCTTTAATGATGGGCGGGCCTACAAATATGTCGATGACAGGGTAGCCTTTATAGTTGACGCTTCGGACTTGGTTAATCAAGTTTTCTATATTGTTTTCCATTTCCGGGAAACCACTGTACGACGCCATCATAGTGCCGATAACGCTGGCATTAATCTTCTTTTTTGCAGCATCGACCAGCGGTCCTGATTCGAGGCTTTGCGCCATGAGTTCGCGATAAGACTGGTGCATTCCGTCGCCAGTAATTAACTTTTTCATGTCGAGATTAAATTCCGAAGTCCAGGAGATTTCAAACTGATGCATGAGCGCGATGAGCTGGCCTGCTTTTTGTTCCGCTTCTCGCACATTCATCCCGGACGCAATCTGGAGTGGCGTCCAGTTAGTGTGGATAATAATCGGTTGCTCTTGCTTGGGTTTTAGATGGGCGGTGGGGGCGTGCATATGCGCCGTAAGTGGAATCTTGACGCGGAGGGGTTTGAATATTAACTCTCTGGGCAGACCATGCTTTTCGAAGATAACTTCCATATATCGCACGGCATAATCCAGGACAGTTTGCGTCAGAGGATTAAATTTCATGGCACTCACAAAAGCTTTCTGCTCTTGTTTTTTTCGCTCCGCTTTTGCCAATTTTCTATTTTTTACATCTTGTCCCCAGGTCTTCAGATTGTCAGTATGAAACGTGGTTGATTTCTTCATTCCTTTAATATTGCGCTTCACTCTCACAGGGATATCAGGGGGGAGCGTCTGATTATTTCTACCAGGATGTTGCACGATGTGTGATTCGGTGGGATTTTCAACAGGTGGCTTCCATTTGTGAGAGCGGCGTTGATGGATGGGCTGGGATGATTGTCGTGGCCTTGGTGGAGCTGGATGTTTTTTGCCTGTCCTGGATGTGGTTTTTGACGGCGTCACGGTCGGATGTATCGACTGCGCTAAGAATGCAGCGCCCTTGTTTTGTTTGGTTGGCTGGCGCGGTGATACGGCGCTGCGAGGTGCGCGACTGATGATAGGTAAAGGGTGCGAGGTAGAAAAGTGCTTAGGCGTGAAGCGCAAGGGCGAGGGCGAAAGCGATTGTCCACGAGTGTTTTGCCCACTGTCCGAAGAGCCAGAGACCGATGCAGCGACTGACCCAACTGCATAACTCAGCATCAGACCTGTGATCAAGTATGAGATAGCAGGAGAAATATTGCTTGTCTGATGGCAAGGCTCAAAGCGAGAAAACTTTATCGGGGAGCTTCTGCTACACAAAAACTGCTGATTGAATTGGGCACGTTTATTTTCTTTTATTCTCTTATCTGCCTCAGGTTTCTTCGTATGTTGCACTCTGTAGGGATAACCGAAATTGGATATACGGTTCGTCTTCATCTTTTTTTCTTTCTGGTCATGAACAATGGAAGATGCGAGAAATGCGTTCCTCGATCGCGCGAATGAATCGAATCTGCAAATCTGTTGCGAAACCGCAATATTTTATTTTTTTTCGGACGCGTTGTGCTCTACAAGATGGTTTTTTAAAGCGTAGAGTTATCTACATGAGCAATTTTTGAGAATGTATATTTATATACATTATTGAAGGCGTTTGACTTTCCGCTGTATGCCCCCATTCCAGCAAAAAACGACAAGCTTGTCGGAAAAATACAAGCGCCCGTCATTTATGGAAAATAGTTGTTGCCCTCCCGGATCAAGAATAGGGTAACGAAGCAACAAGACGCCGGGTGTTAGTGGCTAATGCTGTTCAGTTAATCTAGTTAACCTTTCGGGCTGAGTAGCCCATCGGGCGCTAACGAAGTCAGCGCTGATGCAGGTGCGCCTTCGATACGCTGCGCTATTCAGTCCGAACGGTTTCTTAACTGAACAGCATTAGGTGTTAGTGGCACTGTTTTAATGACCTCGGAATGCGCACACTCTCTTCAGTTTTCTTTCGTTAAAGCACACCATGAGCCTCAGTACATTTGATCTCTTCAAAATAGGCATCGGCCCCTCCAGCTCGCACACGGTGGGACCGATGATTGCTGCTGCACGTTTTGCAGGCTATTTGCAGGAAGCCGGTTTGCTCGAGACCGTGCATTCGGTGCGCTCCGAGTTATACGGCTCGTTGGGCGCAACCGGAAAAGGACATGGGACGGACAAGGCCGTGTTATTGGGACTGGAGGGCCATTTACCGGACCGGATCGAACCCGACTTTGTCGAACCCCGACTAGCCGGCATCCGACTTTCTAAACAATTGCTACTAGGTGGCACGCACCCCATTGCCTTAAACGAAAAAGAACATTTATTGTTTTTCCGCCGCGAGGCGCTGCCGCAGCATCCGAACGGCATGCGGTTTCTGGCGATGGATGCCAGCGGCAATGTCTTAGCGCAGAAAGAATATTATTCAGTCGGCGGCGGCTTTGTCGTCAGTCAGGAGGGCCAGCGCGTAGGTGTGCAGATCGATGCTGGCGTTGATGCCGCCACGGACGTGCCATATCCGTTTCATTGCGGTGACGATTTATTGCGCATCAGTGCTGCGAGCAGTTTAACCATCGCCCAACTGATGATGGAAAACGAAAAGCATTGGCGCACCACCGAAGAAGTCAGGACCAAGTTGCTCGGGATTTGGGATGTGATGGCCGGTGCGATCAAACGCGGTTGTGCCAGCGATGGTCATTTACCGGGGCCGATGAAGGTCAAGCGGCGTGCACATGAGTTGTCGCAACAATTGCGCAATCGTTCCGAAGAATCGCTCAACGATCCGCTCTCGATGCTCGATTGGGTCAATCTGTATGCGATGGCCGTCAATGAAGAAAACGCAGCCGGTGGCCGCATCGTGACAGCCCCCACCAACGGCGCCGCAGGCGTGATTCCGGCGGTATTGCAGTACTACATCAAGTTTGTCCCGGGCGCTAATCTGGATGGAGTGATGACCTTCTTGCTCACAGCGGCGGCCATCGGCTTGATCTACAAAGAAAACGCCTCGATCTCGGGTGCTGAAGTCGGTTGTCAGGGCGAGGTCGGCGTGGCCTGCTCAATGGCCGCAGGTGCACTGGCATCGGTACAAGGCGGCACGACTGAGCAGATCGAAAACGCAGCCGAAATCGGCATGGAGCACAACCTCGGCATGACCTGCGATCCGGTTGGCGGGCTGGTGCAAATTCCGTGTATTGAACGCAATGCGATGGGCGCGGTGAAGGCGATCAATGCGGCCCGGATGGCGCTGCGCGGTAACGGTAAACACTATGTTTCGCTCGATAAAGTCATCAAGACCATGATGCAAACCGGTGCCGACATGAAGACCAAATACAAAGAAACGTCGCGTGGCGGATTAGCCGTCAACGTGATCGAATGTTGAGGCGGTTTGGTTCGCCAGAATGGTTTGAGATTTAAGTTTATGAAGCACCCTGAGCCCGTTCGAACTGAGTAGGCACAAAGTGCCGTGTCGAAGATGCGCCGACGCATGTATTTACTTCGATACGCCCTCCAGGCTACTCAGTACGAACGGTTATTTTGAATTCTCACACCCCAGATTCTCCACATTCATCAATACCAATGCCGCTCTTGCGGCTCACCTCTATTGCCGGCCCATTTTTAGGAAACCCATGAGCAATTATTCGATCTTCAGCCTCATTCGTAACGGACTTTCGTATCACGAAAACTGGCAGCGGGCCTGGAAAAGCCCGGAGCCAAAAACCGAGTACGACATCGTCATCATCGGTGGCGGCGGACACGGACTGGCCACCGCCTACTATCTGGCCAAAGAACACGGTCTGCGCAATATCGCGGTGATCGAAAAGGGCTGGATTGGTGGCGGTAACACCGCCCGTAATACAACCATCGTGCGCTCCAACTATCTGTGGGACGAGTCGGCCGGGCTGTACGAAAAAGCCATGCAATTATGGGAGGGCTTGTCAGAAGACTTGAACTACAACGTCATGTTTAGTCAGCGCGGCGTGATGAATCTGGCGCATACCCTGCAAGACGTACGGGACACCGAACGTCGCATCAATGCTAACCGCCTCAACGGTGTGGACGCCGAATGGCTGACGCCGGCGCAGGTCAAAGAGATCGTGCCGATCATTAATCTTAATAGCCACTATCCGGTACTGGGTGCATCCTTTCAACGGCGCGGCGGCGTGGCGCGCCATGATGCAGTGGCGTGGGGCTATGCACGTGGCGCAGATGCACGCGGCGTGGACATTTTGCAAAATTGCGGCGTAACAGGTATCCGGCGCGAGAACGG
Organism: Glaciimonas sp. GG7; assembly: GCF_052976905.1. Lineage (NCBI taxonomy): Bacteria > Pseudomonadati > Pseudomonadota > Betaproteobacteria > Burkholderiales > Oxalobacteraceae > Glaciimonas > Glaciimonas sp. GG7. The sequence goes on from NZ_JBRIIQ010000016.1 coordinate 36,926, forward strand.
TGCCGTCACCGGGGTGGAGACCGTCAAGGGTTTTATCAAAGCTAAAAAAGTCGCCGTAGTCGCCGCCGGGAGTTCGAGCCTGATTGCCAGCATGGCCGGGATCAGATTGCCACTGGAAAGCCATCCCTTGCAAGCGCTGGTGTCAGAGCCGATCAAGCCGGTCATCGATACCGTCGTCATGTCTAATGCAGTTCACGCGTATTTAAGCCAGTCCGATAAAGGCGATCTGGTCATCGGCGCAGGGGTTGATCAATACACCGGCTACGGCCAGCGTGGCAGTTATCAAACCATCGAAGGAACCTTGCAGGCGATCGTCGAAATGTTCCCGATTCTGAGCCGGGTGCGGATGAATCGGCAATGGGGCGGGATCGTTGATGTGTCGCCCGATGCTTGTCCGATTATCTCCAAGACCGATGTCAAGGGTTTGTACTTTAATTGCGGTTGGGGCACGGGCGGCTTTAAAGCCACGCCGGGGTCCGGTTGGGTGTTTGCGCACACGATTGCGAACGATCACCCGCATCCCTTGAATGCACCGTTTTCACTGAACCGTTTCTATACCGGCCATCTGATCGATGAGCATGGCGCAGCAGCAGTTGCGCACTAACCTAATTCAAAAGACATTCAGGAGAAACACCCATGCTATTAATTACTTGCCCCTGGTGCGGGCCGCGTGCTGAAAGCGAATTTCATTGCGGTGGCGAGGCCGATATCGCCCGTCCGTTGGAGACTGAAAAACTGAGCGACGAAGAGTGGGGCGATTACCTCTTCATGCGCAAAAATCCGCGTGGCGTCCATCGCGAACAATGGATACATAACCAAGGATGTCGCCGCTGGTTTATGGCTGTGCGCGATACGGTCAGCTATGAATTTCTGGGCTATAGCAAGTTTGGCGAAGCCGTGAAAAAGCCGACTGAAAACGGGAGTCCAGCATGAGCAATACCAAGCAAAGTCATCGGCTGGCAGAAGGTGGTCGCATTGATCGCCATACACCGTTGACGTTTTCCTTCAACGGTAAATCCTATCAAGGCTTTCAAGGCGATACGCTGGCCTCGGCATTGCTAGCCAATGGTGTCCATTTCGTTGCCCGTAGCTGGAAATACCATCGCCCGCGCGGCATCGTCACCGCCGGTGTGGAAGAGCCGAATGCATTGGTGCAACTGGAAACCGGTGCGTATACCGTGCCGAACGCACGGGCTACCGAACTTGAGCTGTACCAAAACCTGATCGCCACTTCCGTCAACGCCAAGCCGAGTATCGAAAACGACCATCTGGCCGTGAATCAACTGATTGCACGTTTTATTCCGGCAGGGTTTTATTACAAGACGTTCAAATGGCCGCGTACCTGGTGGATGAAATACGAAAAAGTCATCCGCGAGGCCGCCGGTTTAGGTAAAGCGCCGACCGAGCTTGATCCTGATCGTTACGAAAAAACCTACGCCCATTGCGATGTCTTAATCGCCGGTGGTGGTCCTGCCGGATTGGCCGCTGCGTGGGTCGCTGGCAAGTCTGGCGCACGCGTGATACTGGTCGATGATCAGGCGGAACCGGGCGGCAGTTTGCTATCCGGTCCGGCGGTGATAGACGGACAACCTGCAACAGCGTGGGCGGCGCATATCGCTGCAGAGTTGCGCAATATGCCGGAGGTCACGCTCCTCACGCGCAGTACCGTGTTTGGCTATCAGGACCACAATTTACTCACCGTTGCCGAACGCCTGACCGAGCATTTACCGTTAGCCTCACGCACAAAAGTGCGCGAGCGTCTGTGGAAAGTGCGCGCTAAACACGTGATTCTCGCCACCGGTGCACACGAGCGTCCGATTGTCTTTGGTAATAACGATTTGCCGGGCATCATGCTGGCCTCCGCCATCTCGACTTATATCCACAAGTTTGGCGTGCTGCCAGGTCGCAATGCGGTGATCTTTACCAATAACGACGATGGTTATCAGGCTGCACTGGATTTGAAAACGGGCGGTGCGCAAGTCATCATCATCGACCCACGCGCAGCGGGCACCAGCAGCTTGCCAGCCTTGGCTAAACGGCAGGGCATCACCATCGTCAATAACGCGGTGGTGGTGGCGGCCAAAGGTGGTCGCCATGTCAATGCGGTCGAAGTAAGCAGCCACGTCAATGGCGTGCCGGGGCAGGCGATAAATACGTTCTCTTGCGATCTGGTCGGGATGTCGGGCGGCTGGAATCCGGTCTTGCATTTGTTTGCCCAATCCGGCGGCAAAGCGCAATGGGATAACGAGAAAGCCTGTTTTGTGCCCGGTTCAGCGATGCAACAAGAAACCAGCGTCGGCGCTGCCAATGGCGATTTCCGACTCGGCGGCGCGTTGCGGGACGGCGCACTGGCGGCGCAACAGGCGGTCAACGCGCTGGGTTTTAAAACCGAGCCAGCGCCTGTGTGGAAAGTTGCCGATATCGCTGAAGCGGCGATTCTGCCGTTGTGGCTGGTAGGTGACCGTAAAAAGGTGGCACGCGGTCCTAAGCAATTTGTCGATTATCAAAACGATGTTTCAGCCGCCGATATTTATCTGGCAGCGCGTGAGGGCTATCACTCGGTCGAGCACGTCAAGCGCTACACCGCGCTTGGCTTTGGCACCGATCAGGGCAAGCTGGGCAATATCAACGGCATGGCGATTCTGGCCGAAGTATTGGGCAAGACGATCCCGGAAACCGGTACGACGACTTTCCGTCCGAACTACACGCCGGTGACATTTGGCACGATTGCCGGACGTGAGTTGGGCGACTTCCTCACCCCGATCCGCAAGACCTGTATCCACGAATGGCACGAAGAGCAGGGCGCGCTGTTTGAAGATGTCGGCAACTGGAAACGCCCCTGGTATTACCCGAACGGTAGCGAAGACTTGCACGCTGCTGTGGCGCGGGAATGTTTATCGGCGCGCAATAGCGTCGGCATTCTGGACGCCTCAACGCTGGGCAAAATCGACGTCCAGGGCCCGGACGCGGTGACCTTGCTCAATTGGATGTATACCAATCCGTGGAACAAGCTCGAAGTCGGCAAATGTCGTTACGGCTTGATGCTCGATGAAAACGGCATGGTCTTTGACGATGGCGTCACCGCCCGACTGAGCGAGCATCACTTTTTGATGAGCACTACTACCGGTGGCGCGGCCCGTGTACTTGATTGGATGGAGCGCTGGTTGCAAACCGAATGGCCGAATCTGAAGGTCAATCTGACCTCGGTGACCGACCATTTCGCCACCTTTGCTGTGGTCGGACCCAAGGCGCGGCAGGTCTTGCAAAAGGTCTGCAAAGATATTGACTTTGCGAATGCGGCGTTTCCGTTTATGTCTTACCGCGAAGGCACGATTGATGATGTGTTTACGCGCATCATGCGGATCAGTTTTTCGGGCGAGCTGTCGTACGAAGTCAACGTTCCGGCCAATATGGGGCGGGCGGTCTGGGACGCGATTATGGCCGCTGGGAAAGAGTTCGATATCACGCCGTACGGCACTGAAACCATGCACGTCTTGCGGGCCGAAAAAGGCTACATCATCGTCGGGCAAGATACCGATGGATCGGTGACGCCCTATGATTTGGGGATGGGCGGTTTGTGTGCAAAGACCAAAGATTTCCTCGGCAAGCGTTCATTGACGCGCTCCGATACCGCCAAGGAAGGGCGCAAGCAGCTAGTGGGTTTGCTGACCGACGATCCGGCTTTTGTCTTGCCGGAAGGCGCGCAGATTGTGGCGGCACCGCCTGAAGCTAACGCGCCGCTTGGCAAGATGATCGGTCACGTTACTTCCAGCTATTTCAGCCCGATTTTGCAGCGCTCGATTGCGTTTGCGCTGGTCAAAGGCGGGCTGGGCAAGATGGGTGAGAGCGTGACGATTCCGAGTGCGTCCGGCGGTTTTGTGAACGCAAAAATTAATAGTCTGGTTTTTTACGATGTCGAAGGAGTTCGTCAACATGTTGAATGATGCTAAGGTTTTTACCTCGCCCTCCACAGCGACCAATGTGATAGACGGACTGCCTATGGCGTCTCCGCTGGCCAGCCTTGCCAGTGTGATGGGGCTGCTGTCAGCAGGCGCAATTGCAGCCTTTAGCGTGCACGAACAGCCTTTTCTGGAGCTGATCAACGTCAAGGGCGAAGCCGACTCGGACGTATTTTTGGCGGCAATTAAAAGCGCCACCGGTGCAGCATTACCGACTACGCCCAATACTGTCTCGGAAAGCGATGATTACGTTATTTACTGGCTCGCCCCCAACGAATGGCTGATCCAATCGCAGCAGCCGCGCGTGCCGGTCGTGGACGCCATGCTGGATAAATTGCTGGCCGGGCAGTTCGCCTCGGTGGTTGATGTCAGCAGCGGCAATACCACACTGCTGATGCGCGGCGAAAAAGTGCGCGCTGTGTTGCAGAAAGGCTGCCCGCTGGATTTTCATTCTAAGATTTTTACGCCGGGACAATGCGCGCAGAGTCATTATTTCAAAGCAGGCGTGTTACTGCGACCATTGGCGAACGGCGATGTGGTGGTCATCATTCGTCGCAGTTTCGCCGATTATTTCGGTCGTATCCTGGCCGATGCGGTTGAGGAATATCGGTGATGAAGAGCGAACATATGAGTAGCAGCGCTGGGAACAGCGGTGGCGTGCGCTGGCAAATATTTATCGATGGCTTGAAATTGATGACGTTTGTGGGCTTGCATGCGCATGAACATTTGCAGCAGCAGGCAGTTGAGCTTGATATCGAAATGTCTTACCGATCCGGAAAATTGGGTGGCGATCATGTCGAGGATGCTGACGCGATGATTGATTACGATAAATATTGCACCTTGCTGTCGACTTTTATGGCGCAAAAGCCGCATACTCGCTTGCTGGAAACGCTGGCCTTTGAAGTCGCTAACTTATCCTTTCGCGACTATCCGATGCTCGAAGAAATCCGAATCGCGATTCACAAACCGAAGATTCGGGAGAATGCTGCCCGGCTAGGTGTGTCGGCTTGCTGGACGCGTTGGAGTTATGAGACGTTGTTGTTGCAGCAGCCGTTGGAGGTTGCCATTAGTGCATGAAATAAAGGGGGGAATTGACGTCTGCTCTTCAAACGGAAACGTCATATTTTGTTAAGATGCAGCATGTCCGCAAGGCATGCTTTTTTAAATATTTTTACAAAATACAAAAGGCCTGCAAATTTGCGGGCCTTTTTGTTTGTGATGAACCGATTACTTGCTGCATGGCACTTAACCTACTTAGACACCCTGGAGACGCATGATGACCAAAGACAGTATTTTGTCCCCCGCCGAGCAGGCATTGCGCGAAGCCGCGCTGGAATATCACCGCAGCCCGACCCGCGGCAAGATCAAAGTGGTACCGACCAAGCCGTTGTCGAACCAGCGTGATTTGTCGCTGGCGTATTCGCCCGGGGTGGCTTACGCCTGTCTGGCCATTGAAGAGAATCCGGATCTGGCGGTGGACTTTACGTCGCGGGCCAATCTGGTGGGGGTCATTACCAACGGCACGGCAGTGCTGGGGCTGGGCGATATCGGCCCGCTGGCGAGTAAGCCGGTGATGGAGGGTAAGGGCTGCTTGTTCCAGACTTTTGCTGGTATTGACGTGTTTGATATCGAGCTGGCAGAACGCGATCCCGACAAGTTGGTAGACATGATCGCGGCGTTGGAGCCGACGCTGGGTGGGATCAATCTGGAAGATATCAAAGCGCCGGAATGTTTCTATATTGAGAAAAAACTCCGTGAGCGGATGAATATTCCGGTCTTTCATGACGATCAGCATGGCACGGCGATTATTTCCGCTGCGGCATTGTTGAACGGTCTGGAACTGGTGAAGAAGGCGATTGGCGATATCAAGTTAGTGGCGTCCGGTGCTGGTGCGGCGGCTATTGCTTGTCTGGACTTGATGGTCGAGCTTGGTGTTAAGCGTGAAAATATGTTTGTCTGCGATTCACGTGGCGTGATTCACGATGGTCGGGAAGACAAGCTCGATGAATCCAAGCAACGTTATATCCAGAAAACCGATGCCCGTACTTTGGCAGATGCGATTAAAAACGCCGACGTGTTTCTCGGATGTTCAGCCGCTGGTGTGTTGACGGCGGAGATGGTCAAGACGATGGGAACCCAGCCGATCATTTTGGCGCTGGCTAATCCTGAACCGGAAATTCGCCCGGAACTGGCCTTGGCGGCGCGTCCGGATTGCATCATCGCAACAGGCCGTTCGGACTATCCGAATCAGGTGAACAACGTGCTGTGCTTCCCATATATTTTCCGTGGCGCGCTCGATTGCGGCGCAACCCGGATTACTGAGGCGATGAAAATTGCCTGCGTGCGCGAGATTGCGGACTTGGCCAAGGCCGAAATCAGCGAAGAAGTCGCCAGCGCCTACGCCGGTCAGGAATTGCGTTTCGGTCCTGAATATATTATTCCCAAGCCTTTTGATTCGCGTCTGATTTTGCGTATCGCGCCAGCGGTGGCACGCGCGGCGGAAGAGTCTGGCGTGGCGGCGCGACCAATCAAGGATATGGCGGCGTATCGCCAATCGTTGACACGTTTTGTCAGCCATACCGGGATGTTTATGCGGCCCGTGTTTGAGGCTGCGCGCTCGGACCCGCAACGGATAGTCTTTGCCGAAGGTGAGGATGAGCGGGTCTTGCGCGCGGTACAAATTGCGCTGGAAGAGAAACTGGTCAAGCCGATTTTGATCGGTCGTCCTGCTGTGATTGAGGCACGGATTGAACGTGCGGGCTTGCGTTTGAAGGCCGGGCAGGATTTTGAAATGGTTAATCCTGAAGACGATACGCGCTTTCGCCAGTATTGGGAGGCGTATCACGAGATCAAGGCGCGCGATGGTGTCACGCCCGAAATGGCGAAGTCGTTGCTGCGTCGGTCCAATACCATCATTGCGGCGATGCTGGTGAAGTTGGGTGACGCTGACGGCATGCTGTGCGGTCTGGTGGGACGTTTCGACGGCCATCTTGAACATGTCCGTGATGTCATCGGTTTGCGCGAGGGGGCACAGGGCTTTGCCACGGTGAACGGGCTGGTGCTGGATCAACACACGCTGTTTATTGCCGACACGTTTGTCAATGATGATCCGACGGCAGAGCAGTTGGCTGATATTGCGGCGATGGCGGTGGAAGAAGTACGTCGTTTTGGCGTGCCGCCTAAGGTCGCTTTCCTGTCGCATTCCATGTTTGGTTCCAGCACGCGTCCATCGGCTAAAAAGATGCGCGCCGCCAATGAACTGTTTGCCAAGCGTATGCCAGACGTAGAGTCGGATGGCGAAATGCACGGCGATGCAGCGTTGAGTGCGGATATCCGGGCGCAATTTTTGCCAAAATCGACATTGACCGGTAACGCCAATGTGCTGATGATGCCGAATCTGGATTCGGCCAATATTCTCTTCAATGTCTTGAAGATGACCGGTGGTCAGGGCGTGACGGTGGGTCCGGTGTTATTGGGCGCAGCGGCTGCCGTGCATATTCTGACGCCATCGGCGACGGTGCGGCGGGTGGTGAATATGACGGCGTTGGTGGTGGCGAATGCTATTTCTAAGAAGCAGGGCGGTTGATTTAGCGATTGCGTAAATGAAAAATGACCTCTGTCAGGATGATCCGATGGAGGTCATTTTTATTTGGGGATAACTTTTATGCGCTTATTCTGTATGCCCAACCCAGAGATGTTCAAAGTCGAAAGACAATTGTCGATGATGCTTGATCGACAATAAATGGATGACGTCATTCGACTTCACATAAAGCACTACATAGTCCCTAAACAGGTATTCCATTAAGGCGTCGTTGTGTAACTTTACCTTTAGCTGCGCAAGGGCATTGGTCACTTCGACAGACCTGACAGCGTGTTCCAGAAATGGTCGCCCCATGTCAGGGAATCGTTCAAGGTTCGGGATGAGGGTGTCGAGCAATGCATCAAGCAGTGTGTCATATGCATGACGTGCGTCGGCTTCAGTAAGAAAGGCTTCAATGCTTTCGAGGTTGCGTTCAAAGTTGGCGGTAAGCTTTATGCTGGTTTTCCTGATCACGCGAAGTCCTCAGTGTCAGGATTGCGCGTTACGGCGGTTTTTCAACCGCTGAATAGTGTCGTGTGCATCTTTCACGCGACCAGCTGCAATGTCATCGAGCCCTTTGCCAGCTTCGTCTATCAGCAGCAGATGGATGTGTTCACGCTCTAATCGGTGGTAGTAATCGAGGCGCTGGGCGTCGATAAGCGCAACGTAGCTCTCCCCATTTTTGGTAATAATTTTCTCGGCACCAGCCTTGACTTGCTCGACCAGTTCGGAAAGGTTGGCTCGCGCCTGTGAAAAAGGGATCACGTCGCTTGTAGAAATTCCCATTACTATTTCCTTAGTGCTGATAAGTGTGCAAAACTTTGTACAGTATAAGGGATGAGATGCCAATGGAAATTATTTTTAATAAGCCTCAAAATACACTTCACAGGCCCTAACACGCTGAATCAATTTCTCAAGTTGTAACAATCAATCATCAGGAGTTTTACATGCAAATTAAAGATAAATGTTTTTTGATCAGCGGCGGCGGTTCAGGCTTAGGCGCTGCAACGGCACGGATGATTGTGGCAGAGGGCGGTCAGGTTGTTCTGGCCGATCTGAATCAGGCAGCAGGAACTGCGCTGGCAGCAGAACTGGGTGAGCGCGCGCATTTTGTGGTCACCGATGTCAGCAATGAAGCCAGCGCACAGGCGGCGGTGAATGCTTGTGTGTCTGTGTTTGGCGGTTTGCATGGCCTGATCAATTGCGCCGGTGTTGCGCCAGCCAAAAAAGTGCTGGGTAAAGAGGGCGTGCACGGCTTTGATGATTTTGCCCGTGTGATCCAGATTAACCTGATCGGTACGTTTAATATGCTGCGTCTGGCAGCAGAGGCCATCAGCAAGACCGAGCCGAATGCCGATGGCGAGCGTGGGGTCATCATTAACACCGCTTCCGTGGCAGCGTTTGATGGGCAGATCGGACAAGCTGCATATGCGTCTTCCAAGGGCGGTGTGGTGGCGCTGACGTTGCCTGTTGCGCGTGAGTTGGCGCGCTTTGGGATTCGGGTGATGACGATTGCGCCGGGGATTATGGAAACGCCGATGCTGCTGGGGATGCCGACTGAAGTTCAGGATGCGCTAGGCAAAACCGTGCCGTTTCCGGCGCGTATGGGCAAGCCGGCAGAGTTTGCCGGGCTGGTAAAGACTATCGTCGAAAACGCTTATCTGAATGGAGAAGTGATCCGTCTGGATGGCGGGATTCGGATGACGGCTAAGTAATAACGACATAGCGAACGACATAGCGAACGACATAGTGGTGGTCGGGTAAGAGGGGGAGCGTCAAAGTGACGCTCCCCTTTTGCGTTCGATATTCTTCATTGCGCCCGGCCGTCGATGATGGTCTGCATTGCATCCGCATCGCCCGGCTTAGCGCTACTGACTTCAATCGCTGAGCGCAGGCGCGGTAATGCTTGCGGATAGTGGGCGGCGATGAAGGCGATCATTTCTTCCCGAATGTTGCAGCGTAGATCGAAGGCGATGCCGGAGTCTTGCGCGCTCACCAGTAGCCGAAGTTGCATGGCGCGGTCAGTTGAGTCGGTGACGTGCAAGACGCAGACGCGGCCATCCCATAGCTTTGATGTTTTACAGATACGTTCGAACTCTGCCCGCAGCGCTGCTACCGGTACAGCAAAATCGAGCCACAGAAATACTGTGCCCAGAATGGTGGAGGATTTATGGGTCCAGTTTTCAAACGGATTTTCAATAAACCATTGCAGCGGCACGATCATTCTGCGTTCGTCCCAGATACGCACGACGACAAAGGTGCCGGTAATTTCTTCTACTCGCCCCCATTCACCTTTGACGATCAGAACGTCATCGATGCGTATCGGTTGAGAAAAGGCAATCTGTAGACCGGCGATGAAGTTACCCAGCACCGGGCGTGCGGCGATACCGGCGACCAAGCCCGCCACGCCAGCGGAGGCGAGCAAGCTTGCGCCAAATTGTCTGGCACCGGGTAAGGTCAGCAGCACAAAGCCTAGCCCGATGATGGCGATGATGATATTGGCGCTGCGTGCCAGCACCCGGGTTTGGGTGAGCACCCGGCGCGCTTTGAGATTGTCGATTGTGTCGGCGGGGTGGCGGTTGATGACGGTGACGCTGACCGTTTTTATGCCGCGCATGGCGAGCCAGGTCAGGGCCAGAATCAGGGCCACAGAGGTCAGATAGGATAGCGGCACTAACCGCGGCGTGTCTTCCGACGCACCTGTGAGCACCAGCCGTATCGCAAACAGCAGCATGCACATCTGACTGGCGCGAAATGCAATAAAGCTGGCATTGGTGAGCAATGGATGTTCACGGGAGAGTCGCCGCAATAGCAAAATCCCCACCCGGTGCAGGATGATCGCAATCAGACAGGCGATGAGTGCCGTGGCCAGGACGAGCAGACCTGAGCGTAGCGGTCCTTCGTGTAACTCAGACAAAAAATTCAAATCCATCGATGGATACTCCTTTGTTGATTGAGGATACAGGAAGGGTGGCTATTGCATGAACGTGGCATCGGTCACGGATTGTTGGGATTAAAAAAGCCGACTCACTGAGTCGGCTTTTTGGTACTAAAACGATGTTTGCAGCAAACTTTATTTAATTAAGCAAAGTTTTTCGCAGCAAAGTCCCAGTTCGCCAATGCCAGGAACGCTTCCAGGTATTTAGGGCGGGCATTGCGGTAGTCGATGTAATACGCGTGTTCCCACACGTCAACAGTGATCAGTGGTGTTACGTCCGTTGTCAGTGGTGTTGCGGCGTTGGATGTCGATACCAGGTCCAGCGTGCCGTCCGTCTTTTTGACCAACCATGCCCAGCCTGAACCGAAAGTGCCAACGGCGCATTTGGTGAGTTCAACTTTGAAATTGTCGAACGAACCCCATTTTGCGTCGATCGCCGCAGCCAATGCGCCGGTAGGTACGCCACCGCCATCTGGTGACAGGCTGTTCCAGTAAAACGTGTGGTTCCAGACTTGCGCTGCGTTGTTGAAGACGCCGCCGGAGGATTTCTTGACGATGTCTTCGAGGGACGCGTTTTCGAATTCTGTGCCTGGAATCAGGTTGTTGAGATTGGTTATGTAAGTCTGGTGATGTTTGCCGTAGTGAAATTCCAGTGTTTCTTTGGAGATATGTGGGGCCAATGCATCAATTGCGTACGGGAGAGCGGGAAGGGTGTGCGTCATGGTGTGTGCTTTCTAAGTTTTATTGATACTGCATGGTTTGAATAGATGACATTCAAGCCCGTTATTGTAAGGCGCTTATCTATTCCATGCTGCAAACGAATGCAATCAGGTGAGATTCTCCGGGTTAGCTGCGCGACTAATCAAGGGTGGGTTGCACGCTCTCAATACCGACTTGCGCGCTGCCTTGCGCCAGTTGAATGGTGATGTGTTGGCGTGGCTGGAGTTCCTTGGGGGCGCGTAAAACGCTGCCTTTTGCATTGGTGACGATGGCGTAGCCGCGTTCTAGCGTACGTTGCGGATTGAGCATCTCGAGCTGGGCATTGAGGGCGTGAAGCGCTGCGCGGCCTTGTTTGCTTTGTTGCGTGAGCGCACTGGCGAGGCGACGCGCTTGTTCGGCTATCAGGCTGCGCGCGCGGCGGGTGTCGGGCAATTGTGCTGAGAGGCGTGTTTGCAAATGTAGCAAGGCATACCGCGATTGTGCGGCCGGTATCGTGGTGGCGTGCATCAAGCGGGTTTGCAGGCTGGCTAATTTCAGGCGCTCATGGTTGATGGTCGTGGCGGGGCTGACAAGGCGACGGGTGTGCCAGTCGAGCATCTGGCTGGCTTCACCGAATTGCCGCCGTACTGCGCGGGTCATGTCGATGGCATGACTTTCAATGGCAGAGAGCCAGTCGTGGCGGGGAATGGCAGCCAGTTCGGCGGCGGCGGTCGGGGTTGCAGCCCGGACATCGGCGGTGAAGTCGGCAATCGTGATATCGGTTTCATGGCCGACGCCGGAAATCACCGGCATGCCAGCGGCTGCGATGGCGCGGGCGACGCCTTCCTCATTAAATGACCATAAATCTTCGATACTGCCGCCGCCGCGACAGACCAGCAAGACGTCGCATTCGGCGCGGGCTGAGGCGGTATTAATGGCGCGGGCGATTTTTTCTGCTGCGCCTTCGCCTTGTACTGGCGTCGGGTAGATCACTACGCGTACGTGCGGGGCACGGCGTCTGAGTGCGGTCAGGATGTCGCGCAACGCTGCGGCTTGCAGGCTTGTTACGACGCCGATGCAGGTGACGAAGCGGGGAATAGGGCGCTTGCGGGCAGGGTCGAACAGGCCCTCAGCCGTGAGTTTTTCTTTCAGTCGCAAAAAGGCTTCGTACAAATTGCCTGCACCCGCGCGGCGGATCGCTTCGACGCTTAATTGGTAATCGCCACGTGGTGCGTAGAGCGTCACCAGAGCGCGTACTTCGACCTTATCGCCTTCGCGCGGAATAAATCCGGCGTTTTGAGCGCGGCTCTTGAACATGACCGAGCGTACTTGGGCGGCGTCGTCTTTGAGCGTGAAGTACCAGTGACCGGAGGCGGCACGGGTGAAGTTGGAGATTTCGCCCGAAACCCAGGTAAGCGGAAAACTGCGCTCCAGCATGCGCGCAACAGCCTGATTCAGCGCGGAGACGGAGAGTACTGGTGCTGTGCCGGTGCGGTTATCGGCGGAAGGGGCGACATTGAGCGGGGACATCAGGACTTTCGGTGAGTGCTATTGATAGAAGCAGTTGAGACTATCTTTGAGTGCCGTATTGTAAATCTTAATCAGACGAAAGCTGATTTCTGGTTGCGCGTCGCGCTGTTCGCCTTTTGGTCAGATAATTGCTCCACCGCTGCACAGTAGGTGAAATACTATTTGAATCAATGGCTTAGCCAACTTCCAGCTAATTTACCCACAAAGTTATCCACATAAACTGTGGAAAAGTCTTAGACGGAATAATGCATGGCGTTGATTCCGCACAATGCGCATGATTGGCGTTTTAACGCGTTTTGCGTCAGTACTACCCACAGACAGGAAAGTCTTTTAAATCAAGTGCTTAATCCTATTTCAGTATCCTTGTACACAAACTTACCCACAATTTCTGTGGATAAGTTCTGGCGGGGTTAAGGGTTAAATCAGAGTTAAGATGAAATGTGGAGATCGACCGTTTTAGTGTGGATTCCTTCCGTATTTGTAGCTTCACTGTACACACTATGAAAAGGCTATCGAATCAACGACTTAGTACAGTTCCAGTAATGATGTACACAAAGTTATCCACAAAATCTGTGGATAACTAAACTGGATTGAAAAGCTTCTGATAGGTAGGATATTTCATAGGAGAGAATACCTAGAGCATGGTCTTTGTAGTAAGTGAGTACAGTTAATTTCGTGGATTGAGCGCGATCTGAACAGTGGAATATAAGTGAACAAAATCAATGTGTTAGGTCTTCGCGGGAGGAGTTATTCACAAAGTTGTCCACACAAACTGTGGAGAACTTTGATTGTCTGGTGGATTGTTTTGTGAACAAATAGCAATATTCTGCGCATTTTTGATGCAGGGATAAAAATGACTTAAAAATCAATGCCTTAGCATTCCGATAGAGGAGTTATCCACAATCTTATTCACAAAAAATGTGGGGAAGTTTCTCAGCTATTATGGTGGGTTATTGATAATGTTTTTCTCTGCAGTTCAGAAAACTTGTTGGCTTAGCGTGGATGCACTTGCTCACACGGCCTCAACAGTTTACATTCTGCAATCCGTTAAATAAACCCTTCCGTTTTTACCTTCAAGGAGGTTTTTTTGTTTGTCATCATTCAAGCAGCAGGCTGGCCGATCTGGTTGTTATTAACCGCCTCCGTGATTGCGACCGCGTTGATTATTGAACGCCTCGTGTATTTGCGCCGTTCGCGTATTTTGCCGCCGAAATTATTGCAGGAAGTGATCCGGGTTTATCACAATGGCCGCGCCAATTCCGAAGTCATTGCGCATTTGGAAAATAACTCCCCGTTAGGACGCGTATTGGCCGCTGGCTTACGCAATATCAATGCACCGCGCGAGATAATGAAAGAGGCGATCGAAGAGGCCGGTATGGCGACGGCGCATGAGTTGGAGCGCTTTCTCACTACGTTGGGTACGATTGCTTCACTAGCGCCCTTGATGGGTTTGTTTGGCACTGTTGTGGGGATGATTGAAATTTTTGGTGCAACCAATGGCGCAGGGACTGATCCTGCGCAATTGGGGCATGGTATTTCAGTGGCGCTTTATAACACGGGATTTGGTCTTGCGATTGCGATGCCGGCGTTGGTTTTTTATCGCCATTTCCGCGCCACGATAGACGGTTTTATTGTTGATATGGAGCAACAGGCAATTAAGTTCGTCGATATCGTCCACGGTGCACGGAAATAACAGAGGCAGGTATGCATTTTCGCAAACGCAGGACGCACGCTGAGCCTGAAATTAATTTGATTCCGTTCATCGACGTTTTGTTGGTGATTGTGATTTTTTTAATGGTCACTACGACCTATAGCAAGCTCACTACGCTAAAAATTACGTTACCCAACGCGAACGCAGCAAAGACCGATGTGCCGCCATTTCAGATAAATGTCGCTGTCACGGCGCAGGGACAGTACGCTGTCAACAAGGTGCAGGTAGCGTCCAGGGATGCGGACGATCTGGCCCAGGATTTGAAGAGCGCAGCACAAAGCGCTGCGAATACATCCAAGGAAACACCGGTGGTGATTATTAATGCTGACGCGATGTCGCCTCATCAAACTGTCATTAATGTGCTGGAAGCGGCGCGTCTGGCTGGTTTCGACAAGGTGACGTTTGCGGCGCAGGTGAATGGTAATAAGAAGTAAGCAGGTTTGTTTGTTTTAATGCGTTGTTTCTGATTGGTTAATTTGGCACGTAAACTTCCCTCATTTGAAGAAAAATTGATTGCCGCCTGGCAGCATCGTGGTGTATTGGCGTGCGTGCTGTGGCCGTTGTCGTTAGTGTTTCGGATAGTAGTGGGATTGCGTCGCCGCCTGTATTTGGCCGGTTGGCGCAACAGTACGCGTATGCCGGTTCCGGTCATCGTGGTCGGCAATATTTATATTGGTGGCACTGGCAAGACGCCGCTGACCATTTGGCTGGTGCAAGCGCTGCGGCTGGCTGGCTATACGCCGGGCGTGATTTCGCGTGGTTATGGCGTAAAGACCGATTCAGCTATACCTGCGGTGCGCGTCGTCTCGGGTGAGTCGGTTGCCGCTGAGGTTGGCGATGAGCCTTTGCTCATCGCACGGCGGGCACAGTGTCCGGTCGTGGTAGGACGCAATCGGGTGGCGGCGGCACAGCTTTTGTTGCAGTTGCATCCGGAGGTCGATGTGATCTTGTCAGACGATGGCTTGCAACATTATCGACTGCAACGGGATATCGAAATTGTTTTATCCGATAGCCGGGGTAACGGCAATGGCTGGCTGCTGCCAGCCGGACCGTTGCGGGAACCAGCGACTCGCAAGCGTGATTTTACGGTGGTCAATCTGACGGCGAAAGCGGCTTTGCCGGTTGCGTTGCCGACTGAGGCGATTCGTATGCAGTTGGTGGGAGAGGTGGCTGAGCGCCTTGGAGACCGTACTCAGACGCGGGCGTTAGCTAATTTTTCACGTTCAAAGGTTCTGGCCGCAGCCGGAATCGGCAATCCGCAACGTTTCTTTGTCATGCTTGCTGAAAGCGGCCTGCTATTTGCATCCCTCGCGTTGCCCGATCATTATGATTTTTCTACGAATCCTTTTGCTGCATCAGACGCTGAGATCATTCTGATCACTGAAAAGGATGCAGTAAAATGTAGCCAAATTGAAATCATCAAAAACGACCCACGTGTGTGGGTCGTTCCCGTGACAGCGCAGATTGATCCTGCGTTAACACATCAAATACATCAAATTGTGGAGAAACTTCGTGGACGCGCATCTTCTTGATATTCTGGTTTGTCCCATCTGTAAGGGGCCGTTGCAGCACGATAAAAAAGCGCAGGAACTGATTTGCAATGCTGATCGGCTGGCGTTTCCGATTCGTGATGGCATTCCGATTATGTGGGCCGATCAGGCGCGGGAACTCAATAGTGCGGCAGATATGGCCGTCAACGAGATTAAGCCTGTCTGAGGCATATTTTTTATAAAGACCATCCATGTCCTTTACCGTCATTATTCCTGCGCGATTAGCGTCGACCCGGTTGCCTGACAAGCCTTTGGCTGATCTCGGCGGCAAGCCGATGATCGTGCGTGTGGCCGAGCGTGCCGCCCAATCTGGCGCGGCGCAAGTGATTGTGGCGACGGATCATGCCGATATTGTGCGTGCCTGTGAACAGCATGGCGTCGCTGTGCGTTTGACGCGTAGCGATCATCCTTCCGGTACCGATCGGATTGCAGAAGTTGCGGCTGGCTTAGGCTTGGCGGCTAATGCGGTGGTGGTCAATGTGCAGGGCGATGAGCCGTTGATCGATCCTGCCTTGATTGCCGCGACTGCTGCGCGCATTGTTGAGGGCGTACCGATGGCGACGGCGGCGCATGCCATCGATAACGCCGCCGATGCTTTTAACCCGAACGTGGTCAAAGTGGTTCTCAACAAGCAGGGGCGTGCGTTATATTTTTCGCGGGCGACCATTCCGTGGGATCGTGATGGATTTACCCATGCACATCAGCACGCACAACAGCACGCACCGCAACAGTTGCCCGGCGGCTATGTGCCATTGCGGCATATAGGGCTGTATGCGTACAGCTATGCATTTTTACAAACCTACCCCACCCTGACGGTGTCCCCGCTGGAGCAGATTGAGGCGCTCGAGCAGTTGCGCGTGCTGTGGCATGGCTATCCGATTGCTGTGCATATCGCGCTCTCTGCGCCTGCTGCGGGTGTCGATACGCCTGAGGATCTGGAGCGGGTCAGACGTTTTTTTGCGACGTAATTTTCTGAGCTATTTGCGCCTGTTTAGCTCTGCGTCGATAGAGTGGTCTTGCGTGGATGCTATTTAGTAAAGTTTTGTGGTAAGTTTCGTGCAAAGTTAGCGTGTTATAACTAGATCCACACAGAGCGATCCCGTGGCAATTTTTCCCAATTTATCTGGAAAATGCAAAAAAGGCGTCGCCACAAAAAATTTTTAAACTAACCTTAGGACTTAACAACATGCGCCTTATTCTTCTGGGAGCGCCCGGTGCCGGAAAGGGCACGCAAGCTACCTTCATCAAAGAAAAATTCAACATTCCGCAAATTTCAACTGGCGACATGCTGCGTGCGGCAGTTAAAGCAGGCACGCCGCTGGGCATCGAAGCGAAAAAAGTCATGGACGCTGGCGGACTGGTTTCTGACGATATTATTATTGGCCTGGTCAAAGCACGTCTACAGCAGGCTGACTGTGCCAATGGTTATTTGTTTGACGGTTTTCCGCGCACCGTGCCGCAAGCCGATGCGATGAAAGAGGCCGGTGTGAGCATCGATTACGTATTGGAAATCGATGTACCCGATGAGGCGATTGTTGAGCGCATGAGCGGTCGTCGCGTCCATCCTGCTTCTGGTCGTACTTATCACGTCAAATTTAATCCGCCAAAGGTAGAGGGCATCGATGATGTCACGGGCGAAGAATTGATTTTGCGCGATGACGACAAGGTCGACACCGTGAAGAAGCGTCTTTTTGTGTATCACGAGCAAACTGAAATTTTGGTCAAGTATTACGGTGAATGGGCCAAATCAGGTAATTCTGCCGCACCGCAATACCGGAAAATTGTTGGTGTAGGGCCGGTTGAACACATTCGTGATAGTGCCTTTAAAGCACTGGGAGTATAAAAAATGCGGACTATATGTCCGCTTTTTTATTTGTGCAGCTGTATGAATGTAGTTAGTATGACAATTGATATTCTGTAATTTCTTCAATTTAATCAGGCCAGCCCAAGCCGCCTTCTGAAAATAAAAGGGCAACGAAAAGTCTTTCAGTACACATTTTTTGTAAATGAGAAAAGTCTTTGTCAAATTGGCAAAACTTAAATTTACTCAGTGTGGTTGTCAACTTTGAAGTGTCCTTAAAAAACAGAGGGAGTCAGCATGGCATCTGGTCTATGGTTTGCGATCGCTTGCGGCGTTATTGCCGTTGTCTACGGAATGGTTTCACGTCGCTGGATTTTGAAACAGGATCCGGGAAATCCACGGATGCAGGAAATCGCTGCCGCCATTCAACAAGGTGCTGCAGCCTTTCTGGCCCGCCAGTACCGCACCATCGCCATCGTCGGCGTGGTGTTATTCATCATCATCGCCATTATTCCGGGCTTGGGTCCGATCACTGCGCTCGGCTTTTTGGTCGGAGCGCTGTTGTCCGGTGCGTGCGGCTTTATCGGAATGAATGTGTCGGTGCGTGCCAATGTGCGCACCGCACAAGCAGCAACCCAAGGATTGAATCAGGCGCTCGATGTGGCGTTTCGGGGCGGGGCGATTACCGGGATGCTGGTGGTGGGTCTTGGCCTGCTTGGGGTGTCGATTTTTTTCTTCCTGTTAGTGACCTTTTTTAGTCACCCGGACATGTCCTTACACGATATGTTAAAGCCGCTGATCGGGCTGGCATTTGGCGCTTCGCTGATTTCTATTTTTGCACGGCTCGGTGGCGGTATTTTTACCAAAGGGGCTGATGTCGGCGCTGATCTGGTAGGTAAGGTCGAGGCGGGCATTCCTGAAGACGATCCGCGTAATCCCGCCGTGATTGCCGATAACGTTGGCGACAATGTCGGCGATTGCGCAGGCATGGCAGCCGATTTGTTTGAGACCTACGTCGTGACGCTGATTGCGACGATGCTGCTTGGATCATTGCTGATTAAGAGATTTGAGTTGCAGGCGGTGTTGTATCCGCTGCTGCTCGGCAGTGTATCGATTCTGGCGTCGATTGTTGGCTGCTCGATGGTGAAGGCTAAGCCCGGCAAGAAAATTATGTCGGCCTTATATACCGGTTTGTGGTGGGCGGCCATACTTAGTCTGATTGGCTTTGCGATCGTTACCTGGCTGGTGTTGCCCGCTTTTATGGTGTTGCCGATGATGGGCTCAGCACTGATTGGTATCGTGCTGACCGGTTTGATGGTCTACATCACGGAGTATTACACCGGCACCGATTTTAAACCGGTGCGCCATATTGCTGAGGCATCGACTACTGGGCATGGGACCAATATCATCGCCGGTCTGGGCGTGTCGATGAAATCAACTGCGTATCCGGTGCTGGCAGTGTGCGTTGCAATTCTGGCGTCCTATTGGCTGGCGGGTTTGTACGGGATTGCGATTGCAGCGACGGCCATGTTGTCGATGGCGGGCATCATCGTCGCGCTTGACGCTTATGGGCCGATTACCGATAACGCGGGCGGGATCGCCGAAATGGCCGGTTTACCAGCCTCGGTGCGGGCGATTACCGATCCTCTGGATGCGGTGGGAAATACCACCAAGGCTGTCACTAAAGGTTATGCGATTGGCTCGGCGGGATTGGCAGCGTTGGTCTTGTTTGCCGATTACACCCACGCGTTAGACGCGGTTGGCAATAGCACCGCTTTTGAGTTGTCCAATCCGTTGGTGATCGTCGGGCTATTTATTGGCGGCCTGATTCCGTATTTATTTGGGGCGATGGCAATGGAGGCCGTCGGTCGTGCCGCAGGTGCCGTGGTGGTTGAGGTGCGCCGGCAGTTTCGCGATATCAAAGGAATCATGGATGGCAGCGGCAAGCCGGAATACGATAAAGCAGTCGATATGCTCACGGCCTCGGCGATCCGGGAGATGATCGTGCCGTCGTTGTTGCCGGTGTTAATTCCGATTCTGGTCGGCTTGATCTTGGGCCCAGCGGCGCTCGGCGGTTTATTGATGGGGACTATTGTTACCGGATTGTTTGTCGCCATTTCAATGACGACGGGTGGTGGGGCATGGGACAATGCCAAAAAATATATCGAGGATGGTAATCATGGTGGCAAAGGTTCTGAGGCCCACAAAGCGGCGGTCACTGGCGACACTGTGGGAGATCCGTACAAGGATACGGCGGGACCGGCGATTAATCCGCTCATCAAGATTATCAATATCGTGGCGTTGTTATTGGTACCAATCCTGCCGATGGGTGGTGCAAATCTGATGACCGGTGCCAGTCATCCGACAGAGGTGGTGACAGTGGTGGTCGCGCCAGTTGTCGTAGCACCGGCGGTGAGCGGGGATGCTGAGGCCGCCGTTCAGACTAAATAGTGACGCTTGCATGTGGGCGGCATGTTGAATAGTCTCAAAAAAATGTGCTGCCCCTGTTAAGCTTTACGCCATGACGATTAGAAAAAATGTAGGTCTTATTTTAATGGGAGGCGGTGCCCGAGCCGCCTATCAGGTTGGTGTTCTCGATGCCGTGGCGACCATTTTGCGTGAGCAAGGATGGGCTCCGGAGCGCAATCCCTTCGATATTATTTGCGGCACTTCTGCCGGTGCGATCAATGCCACGGCATTGGCTTGCCGGGCTGATAATTTTAAGGAGAGTGTGCAAAAACTGCTGCAGGTTTGGTGGCACATCAATGTTGAACATGTGTATCGCGCCGATTCGCTGGGTATCTTGCGTTCGGGTGCGCGCTGGCTTTCTTTGCTCTCATTTGGCTGGTTGTTGCGTCAATGGCACGCCCATCCGCCGAGCTCGTTACTCGACAACACACCGCTGGTCTCCATGCTGCATCGTTTGCTGGATTTGAGCCGTCTCGATACGGCTTTGTCCAATGGAAGTCTGCAAGCTTTGGCCGTGACGGCATCGTCGTATAGCGGCGGCCAACACATCACGTTTTACCAAAGTGCGCATGAAATAAAATCCTGGACTCGCAGCCAGCGGCGCGCCGTGAAGGATCAAATTGGGGTTGAGCATTTGCTGGCGTCGTCGGCGATTCCCTTCATTTTTCCAGCGATTCCGATTTATTGCGAAGGTCGCCGTGAGTATTTCGGTGACGGTTCTATGCGTCAGCAAGCACCGATTTCACCGGCAATCCATCTTGGCGCGAGCAAAGTACTGGTGATCGGCGCTGGTCGCATGATGGCCCCGCCGACCGAGTTGCCGCCTTTCGATCACTACCCCAGTCTGGCGCAAATTGCCGGTCACGCATTGTCGAGTATTTTTCTCGATGGCCTGGCGGTAGACATCGAGCGTCTGGAGCGCATCAATCACACGCTATCGTTCCTCACCGAAGAACAGCGTGAGCAAACACCGCTCAAACCGATTGAGATGCTCATCATTTCTCCCTCTGAGCAAATTGATGACATCGCGAGTCGCCATATCGGGAGCCTGCCGAAATCCATCCGAGCGTTATTGGGCGGGATCGGTGCGACCGAGGTACGCGGTGCAGACTTGGCCTCCTATTTATTGTTTGAAGAAGGCTACACGCGAGAATTGATAGAAATGGGGCGCAAGGATGCTTATGCTCGGCGGGAAGATGTTGTGCATTTTTTTGCGGATCAAGGCCCCGGCTTTGTCGGTACAGAAATCTTAAGCGAAGCTTGACAGACTGATCGGGTAATCTAAATTATCTTCATAAACTATGCCTACCTTTATGAAAATGAGCGATACACCTATGTTCCGCGGCTGATTCGGGTTGATTCGTTATCTGCAACAAGTTACCCTACTGCATCAAAAGTTAGCCTTGCCGGAACAATCTCGCATAAGTCCTCAATACATGACAAACAAAACAGCACAACTTAACGTACGTATTCCTCCTGTATTTTTGCGGCAGTGGCGGTTATTACTACTTGGATTGTTGCTGTCATTTCAAGTATTTGCGCGCGGTCCGTTGTCGTTGGATTACATTGCCATCTCGCAACTTCCTCCTCAAGCCCGGCAAACACTAGTGTTAATCAAGCAGGGCGGTCCATTCCCCTACACCAAAGATGGTGTCGTATTTGGTAATTATGAGCGGCTTTTGCCACAACAAAAGCGCGGTTATTATCATGAATTCACCGTCAAAACGCCCAAAGCACGCAACCGCGGTGCTCGCCGCATCATTGCTGGCGGCGTGTCCCAGTCATCGGGTGAGTATTACTACACTGATAATCATTATGTTTCCTTTAAGCGCATTCAGGAGTAACTGGGTGAGAGTAAAGACTTAACAATGATTTGATTTCCAAAAAAATAGCAATTGATCTTGCCATAGCTGAGGGAAAAATGAGCCTGTTTAAAACCGTGCCGCCAAATCTAGTCCAGTCCATCCGCGCATTTCGCGTTAATGACTTACAGGCAGAAGCTGCCCGTCTCGGACAACATTTTCTGTACGCGTATTGCGCCGAGGCCGCGACCAAGCAACAAGTACTGTCGACGATCGCACAAGCATTTTATTTCCCTAAGAATTTTGGTAAGAATTTCGATGCCTTAGCCGATTGCCTGACTGACCTTGCGCTCAAGGCGGGTCCGCAACCAGGCTTTATTGTTGTTTTGGAGCAATTACCAAATGCGCAAAAATTCGACAAGGAAGCGCGTGAAATTCTGCTCGATGTATTTCGCGATAGTGCGGATTTCTGGGCTGAGAGGAAAGTCGCTTTTCGCGTGTTTTATTCCTTCCAGTGATGCCAGCTTGACAGGAGCGATGGCTATGCCACAGCTGGTCTAAAGATGAAGTGTTGTGTTTTAGGACTGTTATTACTCCCAATTTATACGTCAAACCTGCCTAAGCAGCTGCGCAGCGGGTACAATGCGCGCCATGAGAAGCATCGTAATCCTTATTTCTGGACGAGGCAGTAACATGGAAGCCATCGTCCGGGCAGCACAAAGCGAACACTGGTCTGCCAACATTACCGCCGTCATTAGCAACAAAGCTGATGCTGGCGGTTTGTCTTTTGCAGCCGCGCATGGCATTGCAACGGCGGTTGTTCCCAGCAAAGATTACCCGGATCGGGCCCAGTTTGACGCGGCACTACAACGCGAAATTGACCGTTTTTCACCTGATGTAGTGGTGCTGGCCGGGTTTATGCGCATATTGACTGCACCATTCGTTGCGCATTATGCAGGCCGCATGCTCAATATTCATCCCTCTTTACTGCCAAGCTTTACCGGGCTGGCGACGCATCTCCAGGCACTGACTATGGGTGTCAAAGTGCATGGGGCAACGGTCCATTTTGTTACCGCCGATCTCGATCATGGTCCGATTGTTGCGCAGGAAGTGGTGCCAGTGCTGGATGGTGATACCGTACAATCGTTAGAGGCACGGGTGCTGGCTGTAGAGCACAAAATGTATCCTCAAGCAGTGCGCTGGTTTGTTGAGGGGCGACTGATGATTAAGGACGGTCGGGTTTATAAAGACATCGTTCCCTCATCGTAAGCCGCACATCCAAAATAGACAAAAGTAGTCGTCATATATAAGAGACTATTGAGCAGACACGAACAAACATGCACATTGTAGCGATGCGCATCAAACCAAATATGTCGTTTTTATGAAAGAGTTAACATGAGATTGCCTCCAGCGATCATCGGTCTTACCGAAGAAGTATTGCGCGAAGTTCTACGATTTACCGGCCCTGCCGATGTTACTTTATCGCGATATTTCCGCGATCACCCGAAGCTTGGCTCTCGTGAGCGCGGCGTCATTGCCGAAGCTGTGTATGGCTTGTTGCGTAACAAATTGGTCTACACCAGTTTTGCTGAGTCCGGTAATGGCCCGACTATGCGTCGCATGACCTTGCTAGGTCTGGCCGATGCGGTTGGCGCAGATTCTCTGGGAGGCCTGTCCGAAGATGAGGCGGAATGGTTGTTGCGGGTCGCTGAAATTGACCGCCGACTGCTGCCAGCCTCCATGCGCGCTAATTTGCCGCAATGGCTTTATGAAAAACTGGTGGCCCGCGATGGTGAAGAAAACACCTTGCAATTAGCCGAAGCGTTGAATACCCCAGCGCCGCTGGATTTGCGCGTTAATTCGCTCAAGGCCAACCGTGATGAGGTGATTGCGACATTGGCGGAAGCGCCGATTTTATGCGAACCGACACCTTATGCACCATTAGGTCTGCGCATCATTAAAAAGCCCTCCGTCCAAAACCTGCCCTTGTTTAAGAGCGGTGCGATTGAGGTGCAAGATGAAGGCAGTCAATTGCTGGCCCAAATCGTGGGTGCCAAGCGCGGCGAGATGGTAGTTGATTTCTGTGCTGGCGCTGGTGGCAAGACTTTGGCACTGGGCGCGACCATGCGCAACACTGGTCGTTTGTATGCATTCGATGTGTCAGAAAAGCGCTTGGCGAAACTCAAGCCGCGTATGGCTCGTAGCGGTTTGTCGAATATCCATCCGGTATTGATTGCCCATGAAAACGACGCAAAAGTGAAGCGTCTTGCTGGCAAAATCGACCGCGTTCTGGTAGATGCGCCATGTAGCGGTTTGGGCACCTTGCGCCGCAATCCTGATGTGAAATGGCGTCAAACTCCTGATGCGATTGTTGAAATGAATGCCAAGCAAACGGCGATTCTGTCGAGCGCAGCCCGTTTGGTGAAGTCCGGTGGGCGTTTGGTCTACGGTACTTGCAGTTTGCTCGACGAAGAGAACGAAGCAATAGCAACGCAATTTTTAGCGACCCATGAAGACTTCTCGTTAGTGCCGATGAAGGATGTGTTGGCAGAGCAAAAGATCGATTTGGAAATGCAGGATTATCTGAAATTGTTGCCTCATTTACATCGTACGGATGGTTTTTTTGCGGCGGTGTTCGTCCGTAAATGATCCTAGTGACAGAACGCCTGCGCCGAAAACTGTTTGCCGCCGCTGTTTTAGTGGCGGTATTTGCGGCTGCACCGGCTCAGGACTTCGATCCGGTGCAGCCGCCGCAAGCTGCGACTGGCACGTTGCAAGTGGCGTTCTCACCTTGGGATGATATCGAGGGCTTGATTATCCAGACCATCAGCGACTCCCAAAAGCAGGTATTGGTGCAAGCCTATTTATTGACCAATGGCAGAATCGCGGCGGCCTTGATTGCTGCTAAACAACGCGGGATTGACGTTCAGATCTTGCTTGATGGGCATCAGCTTAAGGTCAATGATGCATCTAAAGTCATAGGCCTGGCTAAGGCGAATATCGCGGTATGGATTGACAATAAATATCGTAGTGCACACAACAAAGTCATCGTGATTGATGCGCTGGCCCCCGACGCCACCGTGATCACGGGCAGTTTTAATTTTACCTGGAGCGCTCAGCATAAAAATGCGGAGAACGTTCTTATCGTTCGCAATAATCCTACACTGGCAACGCGCTACGCCTCTAACTGGCAGCGCCACCGCCAGGACGCTATCCCCTACCGACAATAATGTTCGATCCGTTCTCCGACATGGCCGACAGCCTTGAGCTCAATTTAGCGGCTCCGGGCTTGCTATTGCAAGTTTGTATGACGTTGGTGTGCGTCGGACTTGGCTGGCTAAGTGCGCGCTTGTTACGCCGTATTTTTGTTGTGGATGATCTTACGCAACCTGTGATGCAACTTGGTTTACGCAGTTTCTCGCAAGTATTGACGCCGCTATTGACCGTGTTGTTGTTGGTCTTGGTCAAGTTGGTCGTCGCAAAATGGCACCAACCGGTGAATTTTTTGCGGCTGGTGATTCCGTTAATGGCTTCTCTCGGCTTGATGCGCTTTGTTTTTTACATACTGCGTCGGGTGTTTGTGCGCGATCGCGGCGTGAGTACTTTTCTATTATTGTTCGAGAAAATGTTTGGCGCTCTGGTGTGGATCGGCGTCTTGCTTTATCTCACAGGGCTATGGCCTGATTTGGTGGCGTATCTGGAAAGTACGGTTTTGCCGATTGGCCGTCACCAGGTTTCTCTTCTTGCGATTTTTCAGGCATTGATCTCGGTTTTGGTGACGCTCATTATTGCTTTGTGGGCAGGTGCCACGCTAGAACAGCGCCTCATGCAGTTGAACACCATGCATTCGTCATTACGCACGGTAGTAGCTCGGATGGGTCGGGCTTTTCTGGTGTTGGTGGCAGTGTTGCTCAGTCTGTCCTTGGTTGGGATCGATTTGACTGTCCTGTCAGTCTTTGGCGGAGCACTCGGTGTGGCGCTGGGTTTGGGTCTGCAAAAAATAGCCAGTAGCTATGTCTCCGGGTTTGTCATTTTGCTAGAGCGCAGTCTCTCTATCGGGGACATGGTCGGTGTGGGCACTTATTACGGCAAAGTTACGCAAATCAACAGCCGCTTTACTATCCTGGAAGGACTGGATGGTATTGAGTCGATTGTGCCTAATGACGTCTTCATGACCAATGCGGTTCAAAATTACTCCTTGCATCACCGCATTTTGCGCCTTTCTACGCAGGTGACGATTGTGTATCAGGAGGATATTGAGCAGGTTCTGACTTTATTGGAAGAGGCGGTAGGCGTTGTCGAACGGGTTACGCATGAAGTTTTGCCGCAAGCGATTTTACTTAAAATCGGCCAAGATGGCTTGGAGCTCGAAGTTGGATTCTGGATACTCGACCCAGAGAATGGGCGGCTCAATGTCTTGTCTGACGTCAACCGTGCAATCTGGCGCGTATTACAAGCGCACAGTATTAAAGTGGCGCAACCAAGACGTGATTTACGCATGGTCGCGGAGGCGAGTCCGGGTGCCGACTCGCAACAAGTCGCTCAAATAGATAGTCAGCGAATCGTTCCAAATTCCAAAAACGTCCCTTAATGGGAGTACAATGGCGAGTTAATTTCGGTTAAGTGACTGCTAACAGCCTGCAAACTTACCCTAAACTTGTACAAAACGAGCGCCAAAGTTCTGCTACTGCGCTGTTATCACTCTGGAGGACACATAGTGTTCAATGCAATTATCGATTTTCTGTCAAATGGTTTGACGGGCGCAACGGCATGGCAAGTTGTTATTTTTACGCTTGTTGTTACGCACATCACCATCGCTGGCGTCACCATTTATTTACATCGCTGTCAGGCGCATCGCGCCCTCGACTTGCATGCCATTCCTAGCCATTTTTTCCGTTTCTGGCTATGGTTGACTACCGGTATGGTCACCAAAGAATGGGCGGCGATTCATCGTAAACATCATGCTAAATGCGAAACGGAAGAAGATCCACATAGCCCTGTTACGCGTGGTATTAAAAAAGTACTGCTTGAAGGTGCCGAGTTGTATCGCGCTGAATCCAAGGTCCCTGAGACGATGGAAAAATACGGTCATGGCACGCCAGACGACTGGATAGAACGTAATCTTTATACGAAACATAGCGCGTTGGGTATCGTTCTGATGCTGTTCATCAACCTCGCTTTGTTCGGCGTGATTGGATTGACTGTATGGGCTGTGCAAATGTTATGGATTCCAATTACGGCAGCCGGTATTATTAATGGCATCGGTCACTATTGGGGCTATCGCAACTATGACTGTAATGATGCTGCTACCAACATTATTCCGTTCGGCATTCTTATCGGTGGCGAAGAGCTGCATAACAATCATCACACTTTTGGTACTTCAGCTAAATTGTCGTCGAAGTGGTATGAGTTCGATATCGGCTGGATGTATATTCGTATGCTTGAAATCGTTGGGCTCGCCAAGGTCAAGAAAATTGCTCCCGCGCCAAAATTCAATAGCGCCAAGCTAGTACCGGATCTCGATACGCTGCAATCGGTGATCGCCAATCGCTACGATGTCATGGCGAAATACGCGAAATCATTAAAAAGTACCTGGCAAGAAGAGCGTGCACATCTTGCGGGTAAAGCCGCTCTTGAGTCAGGTTTTTTGAAAACAGTGAAAAAACTATTGCAACGTGAACCAACCAAATTGGAAGCGCCGCAAAAACAGCAGTTGACCGAGTTGTTTTTGCATAGCAAAGCGCTACAGACTATGCACGAGATGCGAATTGAATTAGGCGTCATCTGGGAGCGTTCGCACTTTACTCGCGATCAGTTGCTACATCAATTGCAAGACTGGTGCGCGCGCGCTGAAGCGTCCAAGATCAAGGCATTGGAGGATTTTTCTTTGCGCTTGCGTAGTTATTCATGATCTGAAGTAACTAAAATAAAACGGCCTTTTTAAGGTCGTTTTTTTTCGTGTATGTATTTAGGTCGTTCAATGGAGTTGGCTGCAAGCTGCTCGGTGTGATTGGTGACTGTGCTACGATATTTTGTCTTGCCGTCTTTGGATATCATCGATTCGTGCTTGTCCGTGGTACTCGGCATAGAACTACTGAGTCGGAGA
>NZ_JBRIIQ010000017.1:0-64879 GCF_052976905.1 Glaciimonas sp. GG7
CCCAGATTACCGCCACCACCACTACCGCTCGCACCACCGAGTAACGACTGCATGCCTCCACCAATCGGTCCGTTACCCATCCCAGCCGGATTCGAGCTCGCGCTCATTGCCGCACTAGCCGCCGTTGCTCCCATAGTTCCTACCGCAGCAGCAGTACTGACCATTTGCAAACCACCTCGAATAGCATCAGAGCCACTGAAGTTCGAAGAACCGGAAGCGATTGCAGAAGCAATTTTCCCCGCATTGAAAGCCATCACAGCACAAGCAAATACGCCACCCAACGCGTACCACACAATTTCCAACGGGTTCACCTGCGGCATGTTCTCAAAAGCGTTAACAACTTCGGCTTGCACGCTCGCAAGAATCTTGACAATCACGCCTAAAATAATCAATCGCATGCCTAACGATATAACCCCCTTCAATGGCGCCATACCTTGATCCCGGAAGGCCTGTAAGCCAAGTAAAGCGATGGCGATAGGAGTCACTGTGAACATCAACCAAAATTCAGATACCGCGACCAGGATGGATATTGCGATCACCCCGTACGACACCAGAATCAACAGACAAGCCAGCATTAACAACAATGACGGCAGCAGATTTTTCAATGACGAATACAGCGAGTCCGCAGCCCCAGTGCGGTTATTGAAAGCGATCACCATATTGTTTTGGAGATCGACTCCGTTGGCCCACACATTTTCCGGCGTAAATTTGATACCAGTCACATTTGACGCCATGTTCAAATACCCGGTGAACATCGTGGATAAAATATCCTGATTCCCCATCGCCCAAAAACAGATTCCGGCCCATGTCACTAGTCCGGCAATCTTCTGAAATAACGACGTAATCTCACCACTGAATAGTTCTTTCCAGTTTGTCAGAATCCATTGCAACAACAATGCCGCACCCAGCGTCCGTAGCGCCATAGTAGTGAGCTGGGAATTGACGGCAACGGATGTCGATTGCAGGGTATTCATCACCGTTGGCAAAGACGTTTCAGCCGCCAGAACTGAAAATCCAGACAGCATCAGCGAAAGTAGTATTAAGAGATGACTCTTTTTCATGGACATAGCCCTTTTAGTTGATCAAAGATCGCATCGGCTTTACCGCGCCACCGAAAAACTGCTGTGTTTCAGCACGATCTTGTTCTTCTTTATTTTGGACCGCCAACATGCGCGCATTCATCGCGCTGGCCTGCGCCAGATTCATTTGTCGCAATTTTTGAAACTGCTGCAACATCTGAATACTGATTTGGTTACCCGTCTGTGAAACTTGCAAATTCCCTGCCGATGAATTCGACAAGGTCTTCAACGACATGATCAGATCCGCCTCGCTGGCCATATCGTCTTGCTGCACTCCGACACTTTTCATCGCGCCGCGAATACTATCCTTCGTGGTTTTCATCCATGTTTCAAAATCCTGACTGGAATACGCAGCATTTTTTTTGTAGTCCGACCCATAAGCAGTTTCAAGCTTTTTGGTGATGCGCGCCCCACCCAATCCAAGCGCCTCCCCGCCCTCAGCGGCATTTGCCAGGACGGTAATGTATCCCCTCGGATTTAACGTCAACAAATCTTTTTGCTTAAGAAGATTTTGCAACTGAGATTCATATTGCTGTATCTGCGTGGTGTATTGCATCACCAACTGGACATTGTTGAGCAGCTGGGTGATTTCTGTCGCACCACCGGTCCCAGCGACGGTACCAGCATGCACCGGTGCCGTGACAAGACTGATTACCCATAAGAGTGCTGTGATTATTTTATTTAACATAACATTTTAATATTTTAATAATTCAGAGATTAACCGATGAAATTAACTTCCAACCGAACAGCCTACTAATGGCATGCAACGACTGCGCTTGTACAGCTGGAATCGAAGAGTTACTAGCCCACCAATTATTAGCAATCCCAATGACAATTTCCGGCTGGGATAACTCAGAAAGAATAGCTGGCCACAGTATTAACTGTTCATAACATATTAATATTGCACTTTTATATCCTAATACACCCACAACGCCGTCACCGTACCAATCAGCAACAGCACCGGTGTTTTGCCACGGTCGCCACATCGCAACCGGGACCGGTACACGTTGTCGCACCACCAGGCCATCCAATGCACCCAGACCCATTACCGCATTCGTGAAACTACCCATCTCATGACCGGGTAACTCTGCGCCAATCAAAATACTACCGCCTCTGTTTGCCAGCGCTACTGACACCTCGCTAACTACCTTCGCCAACACAGGGTCAACCGATCCAAGAACTGTTTCTGGAAATAGTTGAAGTTCGCCGCGTGACTGATTCTTTGCAATGCGACGGACATCATTGATACGTCGAAAAGTCTCTCGACTATCTTCCGCACCGGCATCGCTGGATAACTTCCCATAATACGTGTTGATTCCAACCCAACCAACTGGAGCGGCTAGTGGCTTTTCTGTCGCGATAGCAACGGTGGAGAAAATCACGAAGCATAAGCCGAGCGTTTTAATCCTATATGCCCATGCAATGAATCCACAAACGAGCAGCAAAAGTCCTGAGAAACCAAAATTGGGAAAAATCACGCTTGCCGAGAGCAATGGCGAAGTCCAGGATATAAAGCCCAGCGGAGGAAGTACCGAGATAAGGAAGATCACTGGCAACCATAACGCCCTGCTTTTCCGAGAAGTTCGCCAAAACAACAACCACGGCAAACTACTCAAGAGCGCCGCGCCCAGCCAGAGAAATACACCCAACCACCACGAGGCATACTCACCAAAAAATACAGCGGCACCGGAAGGTAATCCTCTGCTTGCAGCTAAAAAATACGCCAGCATAGTCAAAAATGCGGGAACACGATGGGCCGACTCAATCCAAAGAATCGCAGGTAATACGGCCAGCGCCAACAGCCATGTCTGTTGCTGACCCCATACCATTCCGGCACACGCCCCCAAGCCTACCGACAGCAGCGAAATACTGAATCGTTGAAGGTTGCGCATCGTGCTATTTTCGATTTTCACAGCGGCCGCATCGGCTTCATTTTCGTGCCGAAAAACGCGTCATTACCGCTCTTCACAACTTCCCACCCGTTTGATGTTTCATGGAAATACTCAGTTGCGACAAGGACCTGACCGTCTGCTTTTTCTGCAATCACCGCATAGGCCAGTTTTACCTTCGTATTCTTCGCCCACTCAGGGATGTTATTGATGCGGTATGAAAAGGTTACTTCGCTGAATTCCTTTTTCCCGCTTTCTTTGATCGGCGTTACTTTCGTCACCTGAACGATGTCTGGAACGTCAAGACACAATTGTTGAGAACCATCTTTGCTAACAAAAACCGTATTGCCGATATCAGTCGGCGAAAAAATACTGCCAGATGTGCTGATCTCAACTTTCAATAATCCAGCACTGACGAAGCTGTCTAGCTTGCTATAAGTATTTGAACCTGCCGTCGCTGTCGCTGGCCAGCGAGAAGTGACAGTGATGCATTGATGTCGATTGGCAAGATAGGTGGAAATACCCTTTTCCAATGCTGATTGTGGTGCGACCACCTGCGGGGTGCTCGCTTCTTTACCGCAACCAGACAGAACAACCGTTACGCAAACAGCAAGAATCTTGGTGGCGTTGATTTTTGCATTGATTTTATTCAGCATAGTTATCTCTTCCGAGCAGTCAATGTGAGAGTCCGAAGCATACCCTCCTCGCGAGGCATCTACAACAAAACAACAATAGCATATATTAATTGCATAATAATTCTTTAGTCACTAAAACTTGAAGCAAATACTTTAAGAGCCTTGGCTATGTACCCACCAATACCCTCGGCGAAATCCCGCGTTCACTAAGCCAGTGACTTACCCATCCGTCACCATGCAGCTGTTTGAGCTTACGTGCATTCACACGATCGTCTTTGCCGGATGTAGCAACAAAAGATAATGCAACCGGTCCCAGTTCCAGTTGGAACATGCGCCTGCCTGAAGGTGAAGAAAAAAAGTAATCGCGTTTGTTCACACCATATTGGAGTAATTCTGCTTCGCGATATGTCAGCCCAAGCTCTTTGTAGAGCTTATAGCCGTCATCGCTTGTCGCAGCGGGATTAGGAAGCAGAATTCTTGTTTTACACGCCTGATAAATAGTGGATTTAATTTTCGACCCGGCCAGATCTTCCAACTCTTGCGTAGCAAAAATAACTAGTGCGTTTGCCTTACGCAAAACTTTTAACCATTCCTTAATTTTTGCCTGAAACAATGGATGATCCAGCATCAGCCATGCTTCATCCAAAATGATCATCACAGGGCTGCCATCTAACGCACGCTCAATCGCACGAAACAAATAAAGCAGTACTGGAACGACGTGCTTATCGCCCATAGACATCAAGTATTCCATCTCGAAAACCGTAAACCGGTTGAGTGAAATTGAATCCGCTCTGGCGTTCAGCATTCCAGCGGCGAGTTGCGTTTCATATAGTTTTAAAACTTCTCTGGCATGCTCAGATTGAACTATGATCGCCAACTCCGTAAAGGACCGCATGTGTACTGGCCTCGTCCCCAGCAATTCCAGTGCATTGAGTATCTCTTTCGACAGATTGTGATCAACCGTAATGCCGTTCAGTTGCAACAAAGTCTCTACATAGTCAGCTGCCCAAATCCGCTCTCCAATCCGATGTACTCGGGCAAAAGGACACAAGCCGAATTTTTTTGCGCTCTCATCGTCATCCGACAAAAAGGCGTAATGATCACCCCCGGCGGCATCGCAACCAACGAACATCGATTCTCCTTTTTCAAAGGCAAAAAGTTTGGCGTTGGGATACCTGAAATGCTGCATGGCCATCAAACCAAGAATGACGCTTTTACCCGCCCCGGTCGGCCCGACAACCAAGCTGTGTCCAACATCGTCGTTATGCAAAATAACTCTGAAAGGCGTCCCGCCTGACGCTGCGCCGTAAAACAGGGGCGGAACAATCTCTCCGGCTTTGTAGGCTTTCTGATAGAAGGAACAAGGGTGTTTAACCGGGCCTTGCCATACCGATGACAGTGGCAACAGATGGGCAAGATTCAATGAATGCATCAACGGCCGACGGACATTTTCATAGCCGTGTCCGGGAATGCTGCCCATGAACGCATCTACTGTATTGACATCTTCATCGCGGACCACAAAATGTGAAAACCGCAGCGTCTTCAGCAGATAACTAACAGCCGCCTCCAGCTCCGTGGGGTCTTCGTGCATCAGAACAATGGTCGAGGTGTAATGCCCATACGACACCTGACCAGAATCGATATCGGTATGCGCAGCTTCTGTGTCAGCGGCCATTTTCACCGCATCTTCGTTCACCTGTCCGGTATTACGACCAGTCGCTTGTGAAACAAAACCGCGTATTTTTTGCCGCCATTTGCGCCTGGTGTCGGCAAGAATAGACTTAGCGTGCTCAGCGTCACGCGCAATCCATCGCGTAGTCCAACGATACTCAACAGGAACGCTGTTGAGTATGTCCAGCATCCCGACCTCAGTACCCGACTCTGGCGGCGTCTCAATGGAGATGATCCGAATCAGTTTCTTGCCGACTTGAGGACGAATACCGCCGTAAAAAGGCTGTGAACCAATGATCGCATCCAGTCCGACTGGTGCCACCCGAAGCGGCAATCTGACCTGCTGATGAATCCCCACAGCACACCACAACAGAAAGCCTAACTGATGATCAACATGGATCATTTTCATCGTCGCAGGATCGTATATCCACTCTGAGCGAAGCGCTTCCATGCCGCCTAAATCTCTCGAAAGTTCAGACACAAGTTCGTCGACGCGTTTTTTAAAATACTGTAATTCTTTCCTGCCAAGCGCCGCATCATCGAGCACCTGGCCTTCCTCCTTTTCAAATACCAGCGAACGAATTTTGCTTGCCAGCAGAACTGGCGGCAAGTATGTCACCGTCAATACATAATCGTTTTGAAAATGCGTACCCTCTTGCTGATATTGGGTGCGTCGCTCTGCCTCAATCGCTCTTGTTACCGGATCGGGAAAAGCACCTTCATCAATATATTCTTCGCATGAGCGGCGCGAACTCGTGGTGTGCCACATCCAGCCTGTCCCGAGTTTTTTAACCGCAGTGTTAACCCGCAAAGAGATCTGCTCCAGCTCAGGCCTGGAAGCGCATTGCAAATCCTGTCCACGGAACCGGAATGACACAATGAGCTCACCACCCTTACCCAAAATAATACCGTTTTCAATCACCGATTCGTGTCGTAACAAATCCCCATACGATTGACGGGTATTGCGAAATTCACTCGCAAAAAAATCAACTCGGGCATGCATACAAACTCCTGATAATAATTATTCGCTTAACCCTGTATTACCCCAAATAGTTATAGGACTTACGCAAAACCGTCCCAGCAAGGCGTGCCGACGAAGACAGTACGAACGTACGGCTAGGAGAGCACAACGCCGCTGGGGCGATTTTGCGTAAGTCCAAAGTTAAATGAAATCTTTAACCTTTGGCACGGGAGAAGCATGGTGTGCGCCTGCCGAATAATATTTTTTATAACGAATATGCCGTCGCCAGACATCAAACGCGTACGGATCAGAAGCCACCAGCTCACGCCCCATCCAGATGCCTCCTAACCAAAAGAAAGCGCCTATAGGCAACGCATAGAACCAGCCATAAGAATTCATCAGCATCCATCCCAGCAAGATGCCGATGATCATTCCCACGCCCACAATGCGCCGGTCGCCCCCCATCCACGTCTGCCGCCTGATCAGTGACAAGCGAACTGGCGCTGCCATGAATTAACAACCTACCATGGCAGGGAAAATAAACTTCAGCACGCTACCGCCGAATACCAGAAACGCTACCGCGGTCACGAAACCGGCGATTTTTTTCATCATTTCGCTCATCTCGACACCGAACAGAAACGCGGTAGCAACCGACGCCAGTGCCACGACCGAAATACCAAACGCCCATTTTCCAGTCAACATGTCTACCACCTTGCACATGCCACTACCGAGCGGATCAGCATTTCCAGCCAGCGCTGCCCCAAAATAAAGTATCAGCAACGCGGCGAATGTAACTTTGCCAGCGATATTTTTTTTAGCCATTTCCCTACCTCTTCATTTAAACAAATTAATCAACTTAGAACGCAATGCATCCCGACGCGCCAAGATAATCGGCTTCCATTGCTGCGCGCCGTAGCAGGTCCAAACCAACCACCCCAGCACCAACACAATTCCTGGTATTCCCAACAACAACGCCGAACTTAAATGTGCGTCTGCCGTACATTGCATAGGTTGCATATTTCCTCCATAAATGACCGCTAACCGCGAGCGGCGTACTGATACAACATTTCGTGCTCATATTTGTTAGTACTTTCGTTATATCCATGAATGCGGACGACCTCTTTGACGCGCCGACCTTCATTGGTGCGCGCCAGGAACACGGAAATCTGCACAGCCTCGCCGATCAGAGTGCGTTGTGGTGTCGCGGAAACTTCCGAGATTAATTGGTCCAGACGGTACAAACCTTTCAGCGCAGAATTGGCATGCACCGTACACAACCCACCCGGATGCCCTGTGTTCCATGCTTTCAGCAAAGCAAGCGCCTCCATACCGCGTACTTCCCCCACCACAATACGATCTGGTCGCAAACGCATGATTGCCTTCAAAAGCCGCTGCATTGATGCAAATTCATATGAGCGCATTGGCACCTTATTTCTCAGACTGCATTGCAATTCCCTCGTATCCTCCATCAACAACACCCGTGCAGCCGGGCAAATATCGTTCATTTCATGCAAAATTGCATTACAAAATGTTGTTTTTCCTGAGCCTGTTCCACCTACTACTAAAATATTATCCTGACCCGCAATCGCATCTCTGAGCATCTCCGCAATAGAGAACGGCAAAATACTGTGCTTAACGTATTCCGACAACGTATAGACACGCGATGCTTTTTTGCGGATGTTGAATGCAACCTGATCGACGATGGGTGGAGCAATGCCCTCGAAACGCGAACCATCCAGAAGCAACTCTCCTTCGATAATCGCGTTTTCCTTCCATACTTTTTGATCCAAAGATGACGCTACCTGGCGTAGAAATATCATCGCATTCGTCGGCGACATTTCTCCAATAACAAACATTTTTCCGAATTCCTCTGCCCATAGCAGCCCATCAGGGTTAAGAAAAATTTCCACCACGTCTGGACGCAACAAATAATCGAGCATGACCGGCCCCATGGCATAGCGCAAACTCTCTAATCGCCGTTCATGTAACTCATCGGATATGCCCTCTGTTACGGTCATTTTTAACAATTCCTTTAGTCACTAAAGTATATTTCAGCATTGCTTTATTATGATTAGCCTCGTAACATAATGCAATGCTTAAATTTATAATCATTCCCGGAATGGATAACATGCAAAATCATCCCGTTCGAAACAGTCTCCTGATCCTCGCCATTCTGGCATCACTCTCACAACCCGCTCATGCCGGATATATGGTGATAGATGACGAACTTTTCACCTATACGGCTGTACCT
Organism: Glaciimonas sp. GG7; assembly: GCF_052976905.1. NCBI lineage: Bacteria > Pseudomonadati > Pseudomonadota > Betaproteobacteria > Burkholderiales > Oxalobacteraceae > Glaciimonas > Glaciimonas sp. GG7. The sequence continues at coordinate 8,487 of NZ_JBRIIQ010000017.1, forward strand.
ATAAGTATCGCTTTACGTATGAATCCGCCGCTATCGGTTGCTAAAGTAACAGGTGTCCAACACGAAGCGACAACGACTATTCGGCGCAAGAGCATAAATACATTTTCAATCATATTCAAGAAAGATAGCGCCGTATTACCAGATCGCAGCAGTGAAGCCTTAAGCACGCTTCTTCCGCTAATGGACAATAAATACATTGCCATTACCGGTCGTCCTGACCAGCGAAAAAATCAATTACTCGCTCAAAATAGAGCAAAAGCAATTCGTATCTGGTTGCTACGTCAAGGATTTGCGTCTGATCGCATTCAGATCACGATAAGTAACAACCCCGTCGCGCTCGTCGATGCTGAAAATCCTAGCGAAATCCAGATTCTCGATGCGTGGCATCAGTCAAACATCTCCTCATCAACAGATGTTTCGGTTCAACGCGTTTCCGCAACAACGTTACTAATGAAGCTAGATACACGATTGGAAATGTTGAAAGCTGCAGCGCAAGTTAGTCAGGTCGATGCGGCAAGCGCGATTGCAATGATCGATACACTTCTCAACACACAAGCCGGGTCGCTTGTCAGCGCAATTCAGGTCACACCAATCCAGAAACAAGCTAAAACACAGCCCATCACGGAAACGCCAGAAGAGTTGCAATTACCCGGCACCGACCTTCCCGGAACGACTACCGCAGTGAGTCCCGTCATCGACGCCGAGCTTGCTACCGCGCTATCGCCATTGCCATCGCAAGTGCAAGAAGTGGTTCCGACTCCGGCGCTTGAACGCTGGAAAATCGACAAGGGCGAAAACATCTCAACAGCCATCGGCAGATGGAGCCAGAACACCAACAAATGGAAGTTAGCGTGGGAGGCACCGGATCTGGTTGCCGACCGGGATATCAGTCTTGAAGGCTTGTCGTTTGAAGACGCAGTAGAAAAGGTCATTGACGCCCTCAACAACAACGGGGCCGGAATGGTCGCACGGTTTTACTCCCTGAATCAAACCAATCACGTCCTGCGCATCATGGAGAAAAAATAATGACGGTCCAACGACTCCTCGCCACAATTACCGTAGCGACTGCACTAACCGGTTGCACGACCGGGTTGATTGCACCGATTAAGCAAGATATCCAGGCCCGTGATGTTGAAGCGCAAGATTTACTCACACAAGCGCGGCAGGGACCGGGTGCAATCCAAGCGCAAAAATCTTCGTCCGTTGAGCGCATTGAGGCTTTGTGGCTACCAACCCGTAAGGCTGCCGAGCTGGCAGCGCAATCGGCCAGCATCGATGCCAGCGAACGCCGGTATGCATCGAACCGTAGCTACCACAGCATTCAGGAGGTGGCCGAGCGTATTACCGCATTGACGGGCATTCCGGTGAGCGTCGCGCCGGACGCGCAAATGCCGATTGGTGATGCGGCATCATCAATGTCTGGAACGGTCGGGCAAGGGTCAACTTCATCGGCACCGAAGCCGCCATTGCCAGCACTGCCTAACTTTGCTCCACTTGGTCAAATGCCAGGTGGTGGTCAATTGGGTGGCGTGAATCTGGTGTACGACGGCACGCTCAAAGGTTTTCTGGATGTGGCCGCTGCACGTTTTGGGGTGAGCTGGGAATGGACGGGTAGCAGTTACAACCTGTTTCGCTACACGACCCAAACATGGCAACTCAAGGGCATTCCGGGCGACACGACTTTGCAACGCGCCATCACTAGCCAGACAGGTGGGGCGACTGGCGGATCGTCGGGATCAGGCAATGACGGCTCTGCTACTGGCGGCAATGCCATTTCTGGCGGTGGCTCATCGACCACCAGCACTTCTTTTTCGAATATGTCGATTTGGAAAGCGATCGAGCAAACACTCGACAAAATGTCATCCACCAAAAAATACTCGGTAACACCGGCAACGGGCACCGCGTCTGCGACGGATACACCACAAAATCTGGCACGCATGCATGCGTTCATCGAAAGCCAGAACGCGTCCTTATCAAAGCAAGTCAACGTGAATGTGCGCGTTTTGGCGGTGGACCTCTCAGATGATGACCAGTACGGCATCAACTGGAATGCGCTCTACAGCTCGCTCTCGGGCAATCTTAGCCTTGGCTTAACCAATGCGTTTGCTGCCGATCCGTCGGCGACCAGCCTGACCTTGAAAGTGCTGGGCGGTGGCACGAATAAAAGTCCCTGGGCAGGTTCACAAGCGATTCTGTCAGCACTCTCCAAGCAGGGCAATGTTTCGCAAATCACCTCAGCGACATTGACGACGCTGAATAATCAGCCAGCGCCCTTGCAGATAGGGCGTCAAACATCCTACCTCGCCTCTTCTACCACCACTGTGACCCAAGGTGCTGGATCGACCACGACCATGCAGCCTGGACTTGTTAGTACGGGATTTTCGATGTCATTAGTGCCGCATATCCTGGATAAAGGCGAAATGATGCTGCAATTTTCCATCGATATTTCATCCCTGTTGAAACTCAACGAAATTACTTCTGGCGACGCGACGATTCAAATGCCGGATGTGGATACCCGCAACTTCCTCCAACGCGTAAAGATGAACTCCGGCGAAACACTGGTACTGACGGGGTTCGAACAGTCGAATCAATCGACCAGTCAACAGGGCGTGGGAAGTGCGTCGAATGTGGCGTTGGGTGGCGGTGTCGCTGGCAAAAAAGGACGTACCGTTTTGGTGATCCTGATTCAACCGATATTAGGAGATGCCTGAGTGACTACCGAAACTACGCTGCAGATTTTTGAGTTTGGCGACAAAGGACGGCTCTTTGTCTCCGGGCTGTTCTGGCAACCGTTGCCGGGCATGGCACCTACGGTCAGAAAAGCTGAGATTGAAAAAATCGCTAAGGAACAAAATTTCGACTTGATGGTGGTGCGTACTGGCGCTAACCCGCAAGTGGGATTTTGTTCGAGCACCGACATGGGTAAAGCAGGCTTGCTATCGGCGGCTGCAGTGATTTCCGAAACGGTCGAAATGGAGGGCGGGGACCGCAATGTACTCTGCGCAACAGAGGTTAGTAAAGACCAGTGGCTGTATGTAGCGCAGCGTTCCGGGGTCATTCTGTATGACGGTGATCAACTCGGGACGGAAGATGAAATCCGCATTCGGATGCTGGCAGACCTGTCAACCAGCGAGTGGGAGCTGATTTATGCGCCGTCACACTGGCAAGTACAAAACGCTAAGGAACGCAATAAATTTGAAGACTTCTTTCCGAAGAAGGGCGACAAACTTGCGTTCAAAAAGTGGTGGGCCGTGCGGCCGGTTAAATCAAGCATTAAAGACCTGAAAGCCTATTTGCCTGCGTTGCTTATCGCGATCGTACTGATCGCCATATTCACCGGCTACATGCAGTGGAAAAAATGGCGAACCGTGCAAGAGCTTGCGCAATTCATGGCACAACAATCGGCAGATGCTGCGGCTACGGCCAACCATGTGCAACGACTTGAACATCCGTGGAAAACGATTCCTGGCGCAGCGGCTTTTACCGTTGCCTGCAATACGGCCCTCAACAATATCCCGTTTCTGTTTCCTGGTAGTTGGAGCCTCAGCGACATTCTGTGCAAGGGCGAGACGTTAGCCCTGAATTGGACCCGCGCTGACGGCGGCACGATCGCTGACTTACGCGCGATTGTGCCGGGCGCTGTCATTTATGGCGCTGGCAGCAGCGCCACTTTCAGCGTGCCATTAGGCCCAATATCCAGCGCAGATGAAAAAGTCCCGGTGCAACAAGCGCGTATGGGCGAGCTGTACAACCTGGCGCAAATCCATCACCAAAACCTGACCCTTGCTGAGGCAGCACCACTGCCAGTGTTACCTGGACAGAAGCAAGTCTTCAGAGATTGGAAAGAAGTTGTCTGGTCAGTCAACGACAGCACTCTGCCGCCGGAGATTCTGGTGCCGCTATTTGACGGGGATGGCTTTAGGGTCGGCAGTATTCAAACCAAAATTATCGATGGCGTCATGCGCTGGAACATAGAGGGGGTTCAGTATGTACAACCATAAATGTGTATTGATGGCCGCAGCGATGGCCGCCAGTTTTTCAGCTAACACGGCACTGGCCGTCGAAAACACTGCTGAGCAACTCCAGCAATTGAGCCAGTCGCGCGCAATCTGGGCAGCCAGAAAAGCCGACGAGGACATGCGCGGCCAGTATTTGGAAAAGAAGGCGGCAGCAGATCGATTTTTTCCTGATGCCAGTGCGATGAGTACACAGGATGGCAATGCGTCTGCGCCGGTGGTGTATGGGATTGAAGGCATCGATGACAAGCTGTCGGCCACCCTGTTATTTGCGGGCGGTGTCAGGCAAACCGTAAAACGCGGCGACAAAATTCGTGGTGGCTGGCGCGTGCAGCAAGTCACTATCAATAGCGTCGCGCTAGCCCGGGGCAAAGAAAATCTGATTCTTGCCTTTGGCGAGGAAGCGCCCCGTCAGCCGGTAGCACCAGCAGGACTACAGTTTCGTCTGCCTGACGCGAGTGGTGTATTGCCCTTACTACCGGGGCGCTAATCCATGAGCCTGCCAAACAAAGCCATCCAAGCTGATGCAGTAGAAAATATCGGCATACCGCTTACCGCTAAAGGTGGTCCATACGAACTCCAACCAAGCCAGCAGGAAATACTCTGCTTCTTGCCGGATGGTCGTTTGTTGGTCTCAAGATCGCATATGTTTACTGCGGAGGTCAAAGGCTTCATGGCGCGCATCAAGCGACTTGAAGTTACGCATACCATTCATCCAGTCGAGATGTCGGTTATCTCAAAAGCATATACAGCAGTAAGTCAGTATGAAAAGGGAGAAGCCACTTCCAATATGCAGGTAGCGGCCAAGCAGATATTTTACGAGGCAACTCAAAAACGTGCCTCTGACATTCATATTCGCGTCAGCACCGTCACCAAAACACACATCCTGTTTCGCATCCACGGCTCGCTGGAATGGCAAGCAGAACATACCTATGAATTTGGCGATGAGCTGACAACAGCGATCTATCAGGCGATGGCCGACATTGCGGAAGCGACATTTGAAAAGGGCTCGCCGCAAGATGCGCGCATTGCGAATAAGCGCAAACTCCCGGCAGGATTAGATGGCATTCGGATCGCCACCACGGCACAAACTGACGGTCATGTGATGGTGTTGCGTTTGCTGTACGACGACGCCAGGACATCGCTTGATGCGCTGGCGCTGGGATACACCGCTGAGCATGCCGCTGCTTTCGATGTGATGGCGATGAAGCCGTTTGGTATCAATATCATCGGTGGCCCGACCGGAAGCGGCAAGTCCACTACACTCCAGCGTCGTTTGCTAACCATCATCCGCGACACCAAGGGCCAAAAGCACGTTATTACCATCGAGGACCCCGCCGAGTATCCGATTCCGGGAGCGGTGCAAACGTCGATTATCAATGCCGCAACCGAGGAAGAGCGTTCGGCGGCCATGCAAAAAGCCATCAAAGCGGCTATGCGTCTGGACCCTGACGTCATGATGATCGGCGAAATGCGCGACGCTCCATCGGTGCGCCTCGCAGTGCAAGCGGCCATGACTGGACATAATGTCTGGTCCACCCTGCATGGCAATGGTTGGTTCGCCCTGCTGGACCGAATGATCGAAATGGGCGCGCCGGTCGATTTTGTGTGCGATCCGACGATCGTGACCGGGATTGCGTGTCAGCGCCTGGTAAAAGTACTTTGCCCATGTTGTCGTACACCACTCAGCAGGGTCACAGAGCGTTACGCTGAAGCGGATTTACAGCGCGTCATGAAAGTGGTCTCACTGGTCCAAACCAACGTCATTGGCGCTGGCTGCGATGCCTGCGTACATACCGGAATACAGGGGCGCACCGTGGTGGCTGAAGTGGTGGTGACCGATGAAAAATTAATGGCCTTTGCACGCAGACGCGACCGAGTCGGTGCGATTCGTTATTGGCGCAATGAAATGGGTGGCAAGACGATGCTGGACCATGCCATTGCCAAGGTCAAAGAAGGCGTTTGTGACCCCTTCCTCACTGAAAGTATCGTCGGACCGCTAACAGATGTCGTATTTGATTCCGATCTCAGTGAAGGTCCTCAATGAACTTCGCTGACATTGAACTGGCGTATGCGCGCTACAGCTTCAAACGTGGTTTTGCCGAGCGCAGACGCCTATGGCTAAAGCTGGCCAAGTTGATGAAAAACGGCGTCAAGCTACTGCAAGCGATCACTTCTATACGGGACCGCAGAATAGCCGCTGGCGGCAAAAATCATCCGACAACGTTAGCACTCGATGCATGGGCAACGGCGCTGCGCAACGGTAAACGTCTCTCTATCGCACTCAACGGTTGGGTCAGCGAACAAGAAATGATGTTGATCGCCGCCGGTGAGCAATCAGGCGGGGTTGAGGAGGCATTGATTGCGACCGCGACAACGATGGAGGCGCAGAAGGCTATTTCTAAAGCTATATTTCGTGGGCTTGCCTATCCGATCTTTCTGGTTTTGATGGCCTTCTCAGTACTCTGGCTATTCGGCTTCAAAATCGTGCCCGCGTTTACCCAGGCCTATTCTGGCGATGGCTGGCATGGTCTTGCACGCGGGATGATTCATGTGAGTTTATTTGCACAGCAATGGCTCTGGTTAGTCATGCTGGCAACGATCGTCATCGTCTTCCTGTTTTTCTGGTCTCTATCCCGACTCGATGGCGCTGTGCGTATCAAGTTAGATCGTTACGCGCCGTACAGTATTTATCGGGTGATCCAAGGCAGTACCTGGCTCATTGCGATTGCCTCTTTAGTCAATGCAGGTTTGAGCAATATCACGGCGTTAGAACAGATGGCCGCCACGGCCTCACCTTGGCTGAAGACGCGAATACAAGCCTGTATCGCTGTCATGCGCTCCGGCTTAAACATGGGGGATGCGCTGGCGCGTACCGGCTATGAATTTCCAGACCGCGAAATCATCGACGACCTCGGAGTTTATGCGGGTCTGTCTGGATTCAATGAGGCTTTAGCCATGCTCGGTGAAGAATGGCTCAAAGAGTCGGTCGAGCAGATTCAGATGCGGATGAATATTGTATTTGCAGTGGCTGTGTTACTGGTCGGTGGGCTGGTCGCTTTTATGGCTGCCGGGATGATGCAAATGCAGCTTCAGCTTGGCGACTTAATACGCATGGGTAGTTAGTTTTAAACTTTTTAATCTTGGAAAATCATATGAAAAACACGTTTAAGAAATATAAATATCAAGCTGGTCTGACCCTGATGGAAATGATTGCAGCCCTTGGCATCATGGCAATCGTGGTCGTCGGTGCACTTGCGCTATTTAACAATGCGAACTCTAGCAACACCAGTACTCAGGCCTTGCGCGACCTCATTAGCATCAGATCGTCGACGCAATCACTATTCATAGGGCAAGGCGGATATGGCACGGCTTCCATGAATCAAGCGCTGATCTCATCGAAAAAAATTCCCTCAACAATGACGGTCAGCGGTTCCACCATTAACACGGTCTGGGGCGGCACCGTCACGGTCACAGGTAACAACACCAACTTTACGATTGCGATCACGAATATGAATGAAGACATTTGCACGTCGCTGCTGAGTAATGCCTCGGTTGGATGGCAATCGGCAAAGGTCGGCAGCACTGTTTTGAGCACGTTTCCGATCTCACCCAACATTGCGAGTGATAGCGCCCATTGCGGAACAGCACCTGCGAGCATCGTTTGGACTACCCAAGGCTAATCTGCGCCTGCAACAGAAAAAGACAAATGAATCAACTAAGCGATCTGGTGTTTTCTAATATCTATCTGGGGCAACACAAAATCTTGTTGGGCGGCGTGCCTGGAAAACTTGATCCAACGTCAGCGCCGCAAGGCTGCACCGATGAATTGCAAGCACTGCGCACCAAATGTGAAGTCGTCACCGCCGCGACTGGCCGTGAAGACTTTAACGTCACGCACAACGGCGTCATCTATCGTGCCGCGATATTACTGGCACTCAATGAGATTGTGTACGTGCTACGCCGATTTCCAGACGCGACTCCGCCATTGGAATCGCTTGGCATCCATAAAAGTTATGTCGAGCGTTTGATGAGCGCCAAGATGACTGGCCTGGTGGTCATTTCCGGTTCCTTTAATCAAGGCAAAACGACAACCGCATCGGCGACGGTTAAATGCCGGATTGCCAGATATGGCGGGGTTGCCGTCACTGTCGAAGATCCGCCTGAAATGCCCTTGGAAGGACGGCATGGCGAAGGCGTCATTTATCAGACGGACGTGACACAAGGTGGTTTTGGGCAGGCCTGCCGCAAGGCGGCGCGCTGGGCACCATCGATTATTTTTCTCGGTGAAATACGGGACGCAGAAAGTGCGGCTGAAGCATTACGCGCTTCGATCAATGGCTGTCTCGTCATTTGTACTGCGCACGCCGATAACATCGCCACCACTATTGAACGCCTGTATGCATTAGCCAGTGCGCAGGCGGGTAATACCGATGATGTCGCCAGCTTGCTGGCGAATGGGATCACCGCTGTATTGCACCAGAAACTGGAAGCCGATGGTGCCGGAATTAAACGCCCCAAGGTCAGTTTTTTATGGATGCCGCAAGGTGCTGAATCAGCGGCGATCCGCACCACCATCCGTAAACGGAGCTTCAACCAGATTGAAAATGAAGTGCAGTTGCAGCTAAACCAGACGCTGATGCAAAAGGAACGGACTACGTAATGTTCGCCATGCTGATCGCCCTGTTTGGTGCCATGTTATTTACCTGGAGCATCGCCACCCACGAGCCGCAAGAAATGTCGTTTCGGACAAATGTTGCTGGCGATGTCGTTGCGACTAATTATTGGTCGTACCAATCCTCGGTGTCGTCCTACATGTATCAGTATCCCGCGACTACCGGCACTGTCGTCGATGCGAGTCTGGCTTTTCAGACGGGATATATCCGCAACCCTGCGTGGACCAATATCGTGCAAGCAGGGATTTTATATACCTATTCCAACACCACGCTGCCAGCCAATGCGGTCAAGCGAATCGCCGATCTGGGCGGCAATAGCATGATGGTCGGTGTCGCTACATCGGATGGAACGATGACCAGTTTGTCTGGTGCGGCCACTGGATTTATGTTGCCTGCGGTGATTCCGATTGGTGCCATCGTCACTATTGGACATTAGGAAATGAACACATGAGAAATGATGCAGCCGACACAATCATCGAACAATCATTAAGGAGAGCGGCTTCAAGTAACATGCGCAAAACGCCACTCAAGCGACAGCGCGGTATGACGCTCATTGAGATCATCATCGCCCTTGGCATTATGGGAACGGTGATTGCTGGCCTGGCTGCTGTCGCCGATTCTTACGGCAATAATATGCGCACCAGTATCGTCGGCCAACAGACCGCGACCTTTGCACTAGGTATGCAGAAATATGTGGACGATAACTATGCGTCACTTGCTGCGGTCGCTACTGCGACAACGCCCACAATCGTGACCGCCAGTACTCTGAATGGCGCAGGAACGAGTTACTTACCGGCAGGATTCACGCAAAAAAATTCATACGGTCAAAGCGTGTGCGGTTTGGTTGTGCAACCAACCGCTGGCAAACTTCAGGCGATTGTTGTGACTGAGGGCGGCACTGCGATCAATGACGTGGATCTGGGCCAGATAGCCGGTGTCATCGGCGCAACCGGCGGCGGCATTTATTCATCAGAACCTACGACCATGCGCGGCACGATGGGCGGCTGGGCCACACCTATCGGTAACTACGCTAATGCGAACAACGCTGGTACGGGTTGTGATGGTTCACCCGGCGCTGTCAACTTGCGCGTTGGTCATCCAGTGGTTGCACTGTGGTTCCAGGGCGGCGACAAAACGGCAGGCGTGTTGTATCGCAACGCCATCCCCGGCCAACCGCAATTAAATCAAATGAACACACCGATCGTCATGGCGTCCGTCCACACCATCGGCACGGCATGCAGCGCCACTGGTGCGATTGCACAGGACGGCACTGGACTGATCTTATCGTGTCAGGCCGGGCTATGGACCCCTTCCGGCGATGGCAAATGCGTCTACAGCACAGCGGACTTGAACACTATGCAAGATGATGGCCGCTGCTTCAATAGTGCAGGTAGCGCGAATTCGCCCGCTGGTGCCGATTGGATATTTCTTGAGGTCTATCGTCACCCCAATAAAACCAACTTTTACACAGCGCAACGTGCCGTCGGTATGACAGGTCCGGCGGCTGGCCGGGTCTGGCAACGCAATCAACAGTCGGGCGCTTCCGGCACGGGCTGGGGTCCATGGATCCAGCAAGCCGATAGTCAGGTGAGTATCTCCGCCGGTGGCAATGTCACCGCAGCAGGCGCGATCACCGGCGCACAGCTTACCGCGACCAATGCCATGTATTCGTATGGCACGATTTGCTCGCAAAATTCGTCCTTAGATTGCACTGGCACTGGGGGCACCGTCATCAATGGAGCGCAACTGAATACCGGCACCATCACCACCACAGGATCGATCACTGCCAACGTCGATGACTGGGGTCTGGCGCTGAATAACGGTGCAGGAACTGGCAATGTGCAGCGGCAAAGTAGCACAGGTTCGGCCAACGTCAATGATTTGTACATTCGCTCCATCGGCAAATGGGTCAGCCAAATTGATGGAGGGATTAAGAGTTATGCAGACTTTTCATGGTCTCGCGGCATGGGCAGATACAGCACGAATTTATCGTATTCAAAATGGAACTGCGCGGTGACGCAAGTCGGTGGCAAGTGGTCTGGCGGCAGTGAGAATATCCAGGTAATACGAGACGGCGCTAGTGGCAATTGGATCGTCGACGGCTCCAGCAGAAGCGACAATAGCGGCGCTTTTGCACGTATCACGTGCGCTCAACTATGAAGCAGGAGAAGTAGGATGAAGTCAGGGAAAACGTCTACAGCATTAGTCCTCCTCTTCTCTCTGAATATCACCATTGCGGGACAAGCAATGGCCAGCGATTGTTTTGAAAGTGCAGCGGCATATCAGGGGATTAATTCAGGTGTGCTGAGAGCTATTTCAATCAAAGAAAATCGGCGCTGCGATGCGACCATCAGCAAAAATACCAATGGCTCGGTAGATATCGGCTGCATGCAAATAAACTCTATCCACTTGAAAGAATTATCGACACATGGCGTCTCACAACAGGACCTGTTAGACCAGTGCAAGAATATTTACGTGGGAGCCTGGCACTACAAAAAAATGATTCGAAAGTATGGTGATACCTGGATGGCGGTCGGTGCGTATCACAGTGAAACGCCTAAATTCAGAGATCCGTATGCGGCGGATGTACGTAAGATTTGGATTAAATATGGGCTTGATAAGTTGGCTGTTCACTAGTTTTAGTACATGCACGGATCACGAATATTTTCACCTACTAACTGATGTTAATGATTGCTTGTAAATGCTCGGAAAACCCACAATCAGCACAACTTTTTTTCTTCATCGAGCGCGTAGATGATGTAATTGCCCTTGTGACGCACAAAGCGTAACCCCTCTCCAAGGTCAGGGCTAAGCGGATACAGCATAGGATTACGTACAATCTTGCGTACTTGTTCCAAAAGCTCACGCTTATAAACGGCCGCTTGCCGGACACCCCACCGCTCTTTTGAATACGCAATCTCGTGATCGAGTTCGGCCTTTGCCTCTTCCGTCAGAATACCGCGATAGGTCATGCCTCAAGCTCATGCTTGTCAGACAATTCCTTGAAGGCTTCCTCAACGCCCTGCAAATGATCGAGGTTGTTCAACGCCCGCTGCCGCCGTGCCTGCATCTCTTCGCGAAGCTCTTTCATGTCTACCAGTTTAGACCCTGCCAAATGATCGAAAAAATCGCGCAAGGCTTCCCGTACCAACTCGCTTGCGCTGCCATACATGCCTGTTTCAACTTCTTGGTGAACAAGCCTTTCCAACTCTTCCGGTAACGACACATGCAATCCCATGACATCTCCTCCATTATGTAATTCGATGCTAGCACGATGTAAATCTATGTCAATCTTTTACATCACGAGGGAAGCTGATCGATTGCCGTCGTCTGACAAATGCGCGTTTTACGGATAAATGTATGGGCATTGACTGTGCATTAATATAGCGTTAAGTTGAAATAGAGGCTGGTTTACACGCCAACATGATCATTCTTCAGAAGGGGAACGCTATGTCGAAAGACGTTCAGATGACGTTCAGAATCGAACCGGAATTGCGCGCCGAATTCACCGATGCCGCTTCGCAAGAACATCGGCCAGCCGCGCAGGTGCTACGCGAATTTACGCGCACCTATGTCAACAAAGCGCGCGAGCGCCAGAGCGCCTCGGCCAATGACGCAATTAATGAGGTGATTTCAGCCAGTGAACGTCGCCGCCGTGAAAACGCCGCCAACTTTGCCCGTGCGTCCGTCGGTCTTGAGGGCTTCAAGCTATCCAAGGAAGTAGAAGCGCAAACGCGCCGGTTTATCAACGGTGAAATTGAACTTGCCGAGTTTATTCAGGTGAAGGCCGATGCAGCACCAGCCAGTAGTCGGTAAGGCAATGACGCCAGAGCAGCGCGAACAACTCGAAGCCGAGTACACGTACAAGCGTATTTTCGAGCTAGAGCTTGACCCGGTGCGCGGCAACTTCGATGCTGCGCATTTACAATAAGCGGAAAATTAAAATAACCATACGCATTGCTTGAAATTTTCTTGCCTCATATCAAAGCAATTAACTATTTCAAAAAGATCTGGCGCGAAAAGGCAGGTCTACGCTTGGGCGACGAACAAATGATTAAGTTACTACATACCCATGAACTACCGAAGACTTCAGGCTTTATTAGTGAAAAAAGAAACCTTTTTCTGCTGCATTGAAATTGGCTTCGGATCTCTCGGGCAAGATTGAATTAGTGTTTTAGCTTCCGGATACTTTAGTCACAAAAGGATGGAGATCCCGACACCATTATTGATGTTTTATTTTGTGCCATCTAAAAAATTAAGCTGGATAAAGCAGGTCATTTTTAGAAGCCGCTTAGCATTGCCATCGCGTTTCCTTTAGTTGAAATAGATCACTCAGAAATATCGATTGACGGCGGATTAACCAAATGTGCGGCGATCAAGATCAACCGCCATGCGGCAAACGGCATGGGCGTGTGGTTGGCTGAATCTGGTGGACTCATCCATTTGCGCACAGTACGCGGAGCCACTCCGACGAGAGTGGCGGTTTCTGAGCCAGTTAATCCAATACGTTGTATGACGGTACGAATATCGAGCCAACTGGGCTGACAAAACTCGGGATCGTCAAACGCAAGTAGCGTTTCTTGTTTCGGACCTTCTCGAAGGTCCGAAACAAGATACGGTGTTCTTGTTTCGGACATGATTTTCCTTTATTAGATTAATGCGCGTTCAGCGAAAGACATTGTTTGCGAGCCAGCGACGATGATGTGATCCAACAACCGGACATCAACTAGTGCAAGCGTATCCTTGAGTACCTGTGTCAGTTGCTCGTCAGCGCGGCTAGGCTTGGGCGAACCTGACGGATGATTATGAAAACATATCGCCGATGCTGCGTTGTGTTTGAGAGCAGATTTAACGACTTCGCGAGGATAAACACTTGCATGCGTGAGTGTGCCAAAAAATACTTCTTCATAAGCAATCACCCGATTTGCGACATTGAGCCACATAACCCCAAATATCTCCCGTTCTTGCTGGCCAAGTTTGAGGGTTAAATATTGCCTGACGGCTTCTGGGGATGATGCCGATGTTTCCGGCTGTAGTGTGCGGCGGGACAAAATTTGTAATGCTTTAGCGATGATTGCGTCATCAGAGGTCATGTTTCATTTCTCCGGGTATTGGCCTTGTCGAATCGACCGGCCTTAACCACAATATAGGACTTAAAGTCCTAAAACTCAAGCAGTATTTAACAAATAGTGTGCTGGAAAAATCGATGTGCGTCGAAGTCGGATTCAGTGAATTATCAAACATCGCGTAGTAGGCACGATTACATGCACCGTCAATATCACCGATGTTATGAAGTACTTGAGTAGATCCAATTGCGCGATGGGCTTTAAGGCTTAAATCTTGTGGTGACCTAATGTTCATCGGATGATGATTCCGTCACTTGCAATATTTCGCAGCAAAAACGGATTTCTGTACGTATCTGGATTGGCCCATTCATCCTCCCAAACCGGAAGCGCCTCCACACGAATACCGGTGTCTAACATGACGTCAAACGCTATATCTGACATCGCCATTTTCGCGGCCATGAATTTACCGTGTTGGCCAGAAAGCAGAACTGCTACATCGGCATCGCTATCGGGCATAAACTCACCTCGTGCACGACTCCCAAACAAGATCGCGCTACGTACAGAAAATACAGCGCTCACTTTTTCCAAAAAGGCTTTTACCGTTGTGGCTGTCGCCACATCCAGCGGATGACTTTCCATAGTCTGCATTTTGTCTTTCCTCTCAGGCCAATACCGACTGCCTGTTTCGTTTATTTTCTTCGTGCATCACATCAGGCGCTAAATCGAGTTCGTCAGACCATGTCACAGCACCATGTTTAACAAAAAACCCGCCAAAGCATCACTGTCGAATTTAAAAAATCAATGCAGTAGATTGAGCTTTTTTGGTGACTGATTGCGTAAGCATAATTCCCAATCCTCCATAAGTACTGAACGGTGTTCTTGTGCCAATTTATCCTCAATGAGAATTGATCAGGGAACTTTAATAATCTTTTTCTCTAATTTTTCATGTTTTTGTTTCAGCTTTTCGTGGGCAAGAATTTCACGTACGAGGTTCCATATAGGCTCACCCATTTCTCTGAAGTCATTTGATGAATCCGGCAACAGCCACTTATCCAATGAGCGTTTAGCGCAGCCAATTCGCAGTGCAAATGTCTCTCTCGATAAAGCAAGCTCAGACATCGCATTGCGTAAAAATTCCTGTTGATTCATTCTGCCCTAATCCATGTGTAGTATCCCTGTTGGGGATACTACACGATCACAAGAATTCAGAAAACATCTAACAAAGTTTTTCTGTGGTGCTTCCAAATAAAGCCTCACATCATCAAGCCTGAATGAACAAGAAACGACTGGAGCGTAGCAAGATCGTCGCCATGGAAGAGAATATTCATAATCTGGACCGTGCACGGGATCGTGAAAGTGTTTCGCGTATTTGAGCGGATAAACTTCTGATTTCAGCGACCAATATTTTCGACAATGTTGCCACTTGATCGGGATCGAATACTGAACTTTGAGAATACCCATCTTCGATGGCACTCATCAAATAGGCCATATCTGACAAGCAGGCCGATAATCGCGCAATCAAACCAGCTATATTTAAATCATCAATCCCATCAGAAAACAATTTGGTGTAATCAAGTGTTTTTGTTCCGGCAACAAAAGCAGGGATGATTTCGCCCAACAATACATCTTGCTGCTGTACTAGTTTAAAGAAGCCACCATTACTGGACATTTTTACTCAAGCGCCTCGACCGTGTTGGATCAGGTCTTTAGTGACTAAAGACTAAATCACTTTCATTTGTGAGCGCGGGAGATACGGCCAGGTCGCAAATGGGCCCGTATATTTGCTATTGCCTGATCATAGCCTCGAATAGCCCTCACCTCAGGTAGCATGGCTGGCCCCACATCCATATTCTTCCGCAGGAGGTTTTGGCTATTTATACGATTTTCGCGTAATGCAGCCACCGCAATTCCAGCACTTAAGCCAAATGCGCCTTGGCTTGCTTTTTTTACCAAGGCAATGGCTAATGGGACAATACCTTTCCGTAAGCTGCCAGATGCACGATTTCCCTCAAGTTCATCCAGGACATTCTGCTGCTGATCTACCGGACATAACTGCATTAAATTAAGTAATTCATTACGTTCACGGTTTGATATCCGTATTGGAAAAACTAAATCTACATCCAGACCACCACCACGATCAGTTTCTGAAATTGAAGTTGCTGCTACATGAGTGACTGTGCTTGTCTGTTGTGGTTGTCTGGTAATTTCTTTTGTAAGTTCTGTAGTAGGGAGCTGTGTAGCTTGCATTTCCCGGGCTGCTAAAACTGAAGTTCTCGGTATGTGCGAATCGAATTCCCCGACCTGCTGAATGCCTTTTTCCTGACCTGTTGATTCTGCATTCACTGGAACGGTTGTTTGTGGATTTACAGTAAATGCGGTATTGGTATTTGGGTTGGAAATAGGGGCTTTACGCGGTTGTTGCGCTTGGCCTTCGTCCGGATTTACCGAATATCGCATCACCAGATCTTCTAGTTTTTGATCTAATAGAGCATGATTTCTGACGTAATACGTCAAATTGGAGCGCCTATCGACGTAACTTGCGTAAAAACGATCATTAAATATGTTTTCTGATTTGTCGTACTCACCTTTGCTTTTATACCGGTACGCAATCTTGTCAAATGCAGTACGGAATTCGGCTACGGACATACCCATTTCTTCAACCCAGCTCGATCCGGGCTTGTAGCGTTCATGATTTGGACTTGGCTCTAAGAATTTCCAAAATCCGTCAGGATATCGATCAAACCAATAGTCGAGTTGTTGCATCAGGATCGAGGAGAGAATGTTGCCGGTTATGCCATTTAACTCCTTGACATACGGGATCATATTTCTGGTGATATTGAGGGTCCGATTCCTCATTTCGATGGTCTCGTATTTTTGAGAAAATTTTTCATCATTCGTCACCTTTGCTAATTAAAAGCAGTTGCTTATATGGGCGTGACGAAATAGAATGATTGCAACATAAAATGTTAAATCACCCAGGTTCATCATCTGATCTAGCGAACTTCCCTGAACTCTAGATACAATTTTTTAAGAAAAAAGCCGAGTTCAAACTCGGCTTTTTCTTGCTTAATCACTCGCTACTTACATAAACAGTTTTCCTTGATTGAAGTGTATTCAAAACAATCTCCGGCTGTGTCACCAACAATTTCAAAAAAGCCAGCCCGGCACCTGACGGTCGCCGGCGTTTGATTAACCAGCTATTCCACGAGTCCTGACTAATATCTGTGAGCACACTTAATTTTTCATTTTTCGACCGTAGGTCTCTGTCGATCTCACGTAGCTGTTTGATGACCTCTATCGTCAAATAACCGTGGTCATCCAAAATAGATGGCCCGACAGGGAATAGTAATTTTTGTAAAGTGATCCTGTGGGCCAATCCCATAGTTGTTCTCCAGAATGGATATCTGATCTCGCTTAGTATAATGTATTACTAATACAAACAACATAATTTAATTGTACATAGTACCTACATTATACTTTTACCCGATAGTCTCCATTAAGTTACAAATCATCATTATGCAAACTTATCAGACCATCATTTCCTGCCGGTTTTCTCATCGATTTTTCAACAAATTGATAAACTTTTGCGAGGTCAGCCTGCGTTACCGGCCTATCATCTTTTTCAGAATTATTTGTATCTGTCATATTTAGCCCTGAAAAATAACGATCGCTTAGATAAATATGATGTAAGAAGCGCCAGAGGCTTTGGCCGAGAAGATCCCCAAGCCCACCTTGATCCATTCCATCGGATTTAATCACAACCAAGGTAGGTCGACATGTACTAACGAGCGCACCTAATGAGAACGATGCCGCTGGTGTGATATCCATGTCGCTCATGAATAGAAGTGGTGTAAGCGACGTTATTACCGCAGCTAATCGATGCATTGATTCAGGAATTACCGCTGTTACGCTGGCCACAGCGCTTGCGAAGCGTTGTCCGGGGAATCCGTCTTCTGTAAGTGCGGATAACCGGCCAGCCAATTCATGATGCCAATCAGTACCGGTAAGTAATATGTCGAGCACATCCGACAAGGAAGAAACCACACTGTTTTTATCCGCTTCGACTTTGACTAACAGCAGCAGCGCGGTTGCTAACAGGAGTTCCTGCTCATTTAATTCCGGCCAGAAAGAATGCGCCAGTATCCGTGCAATATCCAGACGGTACACAGAACTGCAATTGTCTGTAATCTCATCAAATAAGCGCCACTGCATAAGGTGAGTACCCGGTATGAACTGCAGAATCTCCGGGGCCTCACAATTTGAAAACAAACTTTTCAACGAAACTAGCTGCTCATTGGAAAGTTTCTCCCCCGCACTCACTTTTACAAACAGGGCCGTTCCGCAACGAATTGCACCGAGCCTGTCTGCGATATCCCGCTGATTCAATGACCATTGATCTGATCGCCATACGGTCGGATGCAATGGTTTTGTGACGGAGGCGTGTTGCCCAGTTTTATTGATTGTTGCTTGCCTGCTTTCGATCCCGATAAAACGATTACTGATATATGCTGGTATCGATAGTGGCTCAGTTGTTCGAACATGTTCTACCGTCGTGACGGCAACGCCCATAGCTGGCCGTGACGTCGAATGCACTTCTGGTATTGGTATCACATCATCATCTGGAATAGTCTGCGGTACGGGAATAGTCAAAGAATCAGCAGCGTATGAACCTGCACGCATCTGATTGATGGAGGTACTAGACGTCTCTGGTACAGGCGATGGCGTAGTTAAGGTGAGTATTCGCGCCGCAGGTAGCGGTGTCTGAGTGGTTTCTTCGAATAACCCGGTCGAAGCGATGCCCTCGCTCTTTCGAAATGCAGTCAGAAACTCTGACGAAGATGATTCCTGCGTTTCATTACTCAGCACCGACTGAATGTGGGCAGAGAAACCTGTAAGTTCCTCGTTGCCGAGGTCTTCCGGAACGTCTTTCAGTGAAATATGGATATCCACCGTCGCAGGCATGCTACCGACTAAGTCAGTATAAAAGGCATCGCCATTCACTGAATACACGTCGATGTTGTCCCAGCCAAGCTCCGACAGGACGCGAAGCAATTCACTCATGGCCTCGACAATAATACCGCCTACACTGACTACAACTGCCTGGCCAGTGTAGGTCACCATCGTGCCCGATTCATCATGACAGAAGCAAAGCCCGGAGCCGTCGCTCGGCGATGCTGAGAATTGGAAAGTGGAAAACGCCCTGCTTATGGCTGTTTCATCCCACACCGGAAGTTCAACATTGCAAACAAGTACACCCTCTTGCTCCGGCAGATCAGACAAAATTGTTGCCAGCTCTTGAGGCGGCATAGCGATAGAATTGCTCACGTGATACTCCTTTATTTAGGGACTAAAAATATTTCAGCACTTTCAAGACTACGGCGATTACAAGTACCAAAATGACGCCGCTGGCAAATCCCCACATCCGATCCCACACCCGAGATTTACCGCTGGCGTGAACTAAGCCAGCAATATTGCCAACCAGGTCTTTAGCAACAAACATGGACTGGTCCCGTAAAACCGAACGATGTAACTCGATAGCTTTTTCTGTTGCATCAGTGATTTTTTTTGGCACTTCTTCCACTAATATTTTATGAGCGCCTAACATCGCAAGAACCGGGATCAAAGGATCACCATCGTCGTATCCGTAGCGATCACGAAGACGAATGAGCATTTGTGCTTCTTCGTCGGTCAATGTTCGCCCAATGATCGATTCGATGGCCGACTCCATAGTGGGCACCGCATTGGGTAAGCCCAATTGATTAGGTGATGTATTCATTAACGCCTCATTTTTCATACAAAATATTATTTTTGACAATATATAATTTTATATTTATGAAGTAATTGGAAGAGTATTGGCAACGTCTGAATGTGTGAGTGTATAAAACAAACTGTCCATTTCCGCCAACCAATCGCTGACACGTTGCCGCGACAACAGCATCCCGGCCTGACTATCAACGTACTCCGATGGCAAATAATGCTTCTCTAATAACCTTGTTACTTCAATTGACCTCAAAACAGGAAAGTCGAACGTTTCTTGAAACAGTCTTGAATATTGCCCATTAAATTCAGTAAAAGCTGGGGCACGCGCGAAATATAGATTTCGAATTGGAAATAGATAAGCAAACCGCTTGGACATTTCAGGTAATAACTCAAGACCGTCGGAACGATGGTTAACTACATATAGCATCCGAAACGTGCAGTGCGCATTTTCAGTAAAACGTAAAGTTGCATCAAACCACTGCATCAGCACATCATCGGTACCATCAGGGGTGTTAATCACCAGGTCGGTCGAGATTGCTAGTAACTTTTGAATAAGCATCTCGTATTCGCCGTCATGCATGTCGTCATATCTATCGGGACGAAGTTTGCGAAAATCTACCGCTCTTGCTGGCAATTTTCCTTTGCAGGCCTTAAAGACATCAGGAGAACGTCCATCACCATCCAGAACAGCTAGCTGCCTCGACAATCGGATCAAACAAGAGATTAAAGCAAGACAAAGCAGCGACTTCCCTACTCCGCCTTTGTTGCCGCAAACCACCCATACTGTTTTCATCATTACCTGACCTTCTCTGTATTTCATCGGTCCGAAGGACCGTTTTTTACTTTTGTGACTAAAGTCAGCTATTGCTCAGGCTGCTAGGTCTTTCTGTCTACTTTAGGGCGCCAATTAGATCTTTCAGTGCACTGCCAAAGCCGCTCGGAACATGTTCCATTAGCCAACTTTCCAGCTTGGCACGCTCAGAAGGCATAAATTCTAGTGCGTCGCTCATTTCATGCTTTATCGCAATTGAAAAGGGAAGAATTTTGCTCGGGTCAAAGAGTTTCTTGAGTACACGCAGATGGAGCCCGGGTAGATCAACCGTCATCCCGTTCGCGGCTTCTACCATTATTTTCAATGGCGACTCATTCCAAAAAATGAAATCTGCCGGTAAACCAAAAACGTTATTGCGCACAACCACCACTTTATCGAATTGATTTGGATGAGCGTCTAGGGCGGACTTTAGTAAGTTGACTGAGTCAGGGAACAGATTAAGTACCCACCACATGTGCAACTCCACTGAATTACCATTTTTGGCTTGACTGCGTAGAAATCTGACAAAATCGCCAAACTCTTGCTGCATAGACTCGCCGATACCAGCCGGCATCGAAAGAATGAACGTGTACCCGGGGTTGGCGTGAACAAAATCGATCACGTCCATCCACCCATCGGAAACGCGTAAATTCAAACATATCTTCGGGCAGTCTGAATTGTTAAACATTCGGACAACATCAGGATTGCGCGTATCGGCATCGATGATGGCCGTGCTGATTTTTGCTTGCATTAACAGATCCACCAGAACGCTGGCGACCATACTTTTTCCGACTCCGCCTTTATCACCGTGGACAATAATGAAGCGGGTTTTGCTGTACTGTTCTTTGATACCGCCTGCGATAGCAGGCGTTGCGGCTTCGGTAGTTCGTTTGGTACTCGTGGGCATAATTTTTCCAATGAAGATTAACAATATTTAATTATTAAAAATAATCTCAATGTTGCGAATAAAAATATCCAGGTTTAAGAGCCGCAATAAGATAAATATGGATTACGTATAAGCCACCAAATGAAACCTGTATGACTGACGCTACCCTGCCCCACCTGAGTGTTATTGCAGCAACTATTGCCACTGATACTATTCCCATGAAGCGCTGCTCAGGGATCGACAGCGACCAGATCGTCATACCTATTCCGGCAATCATCCATCGCTTGATGCCGTTGGAAGCAAAAGCAAACAATCCGCTAGCGACACATACAGGACCGATCACGCCATAGGAAAACTGTGCAAACAAGCGCCAGCTCATCATCAGAAGGATTAAAGCACCGAGCCAATGATACGTTCGCCCCATGCTTGCTAATTTCCACACTGCTCCGCCGACCACAAAAACAAACAGAATATTTAAAGACCACCAATGAAGGCCGAATACAAATGGAAAAACTAACTGCGCAACGAAACCAAAGCCGGTAATTCGTAGCCAGTGTATTTCTCTTCCCAAGCGCCAACGAGCAATCGTGCCAGCAGAAAACGCGATCACGAATAATGGGAAGGCCAATCTACCGAATGCACTACTCAACGGTGTGCTTGTCCACAACCCAGCCTTTTGCGCATGATCAACAAACATGCTGACGAAGGCGATCCATTTCATTAGCTGGAATTGTGGCTCTCTTTCTTTTGTCACTAAAGTCGAAGGAGTTTTGATCATGGAGAAAACAATGACATATCCATCGGTACAAAGTCAGCTTGTGTTGCAGATTCGGTCATCTTTCTTCCTTTGCGCCAGCCAAATCTGGCGGCCATCTGCTGACCGCTCTCCATTTCTTGCACACCGTTACGCGAGTATGAGAGACGTGATTTATAAAACCGTTGTTCCTTTGATAGCATCAATGCCGATATCACTGGATGCTCAAGAATTGCTTCTGAAAAAAATTCTTGTGGATTTTCATGAAAAATCTCACTCGTTGTTAAATGCATTGTTGATGCAACCGGATGCGTCATGCAAACCAGCAGTAAGGTAGTCTCATGGCCAATGATCGGAACTGACGGTATCTGCGCTGGCCCTTGATTTGACTGAGCAGCTGTGGTTTCGGCAAGTACTATTGGTGGATCAATCAAAGAATCTACTCCGGGAATCACCAACCCGTCTGCCCCGATCTCTGCATTTAATATCGGCTCCGAAGGAGCCGCCGCGACCGCCGGCCGTAAGGCTGGAGGTCGCTCGGTTTTTTTCGCCGTTGGCAACGCCAACGGCGCCACTACTGCCTCAGGAACGGGGATTATCAATGATGCAACATGATTTTTTTGTCCACTTAATATTCGATCTGATGCTGCAGTCGCCGCACTGTCTCGCGCACCTGTCATGATTGAACGCAACCTGGTGCCTTCTGCAATTAATTCTTGTGGTGATTTAGCAGTACTTTTTTCGATCTCTGCCATTAACTGCACATGTTTTTTTAAATGCTCGGAGCACTCATCCAGGCGCTCTACGATGAATTCGTTGTAATAAGTCTTGATGGTATTCGGCTGCAGTTTTGCACAAGGATCACCGATCGCATCATTGATCACACCCGTCAGTGCTTTGTATGAAAAACCTTTTTTTCGTAACTGATACAAATGCGGCATCAATCGTTTGATTAATTCACGACCAGAAACTTCGTCTGGTCGCAAAGTCAGCGCCGCTAGTTGCAGTGCTTGTTCAATCCCTTCAGCATCAATTATCTTCGCTCGTTGGATAGGACGACTATTTGATCTCATCTTCAAAATCTGCGGATAGGCATCTTTGCTTTTACCCATCATTTCTTTCATGCATTCTCCGAAGCATATGAATTATCTGGTACGTGGCCGATGTTCAGACTGACGGCTAAGTGTCGGCCACAGCACATCACTTTGGTTATACAAACTCCTGTTACCTGATAGCCGAATGTCTGACGCATATCGGGATAAGCTTCATTGCTCCACCACACCTCAGACATTTGTATAACCCACCGAACTTTAATTTCATCATAACAATATTTTATTTCAATCTATATTATCCCATTTCCCGCTTCTTGCGTAGCTTCAATACAACCCGTCACAAAGCCAATTGGTCTACCAACCCATCGGATATGGTTATCAAGGCCATCACTATATTTTCACTAATCAGTGCCACCTACATCTCGACAATACTGCTGGGATATAGCGAATTTACTACTTTTACAAGCCAAACCGTAAGGACAGGATGCCAGATGTAGCTACACGCTGCGCATGCATCTACATCCGGAACTGCACCGTCCGCTAGGTCGCTTCGCGCCCGTCGCAGCCTACTCAGGGCTCCGCCCCGAGACCCGTAAAAACTTGCAAACAACAACATAGCAATAGATAATGTAACTACGGTACATATTTGAGGAATCATTCACCAACTACAAATGATAGATTTTAGTGACTAAAGAATTGGTAGATCAATGACAAAGACAAAGTTATTCCACAAAAAGTCTGACAATGAAAAACGAACTGAGATCATACGTTTTCGTACTACTTCCGAAGAAAAGCTGAAAATTTACCAGCAAGCAGCAATCCGTTCTTTAGAGCCTAGTGAATATATTCGTCGTACCGCGCTTCATCGTAGAGCCGATGTCCGAATTGAACTGGATATGATTCTTGCTCTAAATGGTGCCGTTCGAGCCTTGAAAGAATTACATGCGGCCTACCTTAAATCCGGGCTAACTCCCCCACTCCCTTCTTTACAACCTATATTAAATAGTTGCGAAAATGCAATTATAAATCTATCTAATTACTGAAATATGGCTATAAATTTTGATGATAATTCAATGTCTATTCTTTAGTCACTAAAGGCAAAGATTATATGATCGTCGCAATACCAAAACAGCGTCAGTACCGCAATGGTGGTGGAAAGAATCCCTTTAACGACCTCACGCGCTATCAGACGGAGAATTTCCGGCTTTCAAAAGAGCAAGAAGTCCCCAGTTTCGCAGACATCATTTCTTACGCGGCCGACACGCCGCAAACAATAACAACAAAACTAGACGTACCGGAAATCCAACATTTAAGAGATGAGAAGTGTCTGGCCATCCAGCTTCATGGGGTGACTTCCGTACTGACCGCAAGCGCGGAAATGAATGCTACCGCCGCACAAAATTCACGGGTTAAGGATGCGGCGTATCACTATATTTTGTCTTGGCCAGAACATGAACGACCAAGTTTCGAGTCGATATTTGAGGCCGCTCGTCACAGCCTCAAAGCTTTGAATTTGCAGGATCATCAGTACATGCTGGCTATTCATGGGAATACAGACAATCTTCATTGTCATATTGGAGTAAATCGTGTTCATCCCATCACTTTTAAGTCCCAGCATCTTCCATTTGCACAGCGCACCCTGCACCGCGCAGCACGGGAATCGGAGATCAAGCACAACTGGACACATGACAACGGCATATACATCGTTGAGCTAGATTCAAATGGCAAAAAACACATCATTCGCAACCCTTTAATTGATCAAGGGAGCGCCGACAAGGTGTTTGCTGCAAGTCACCGAAATTCACAGGCCTGGACAGACCCTGATTCGTTAATTAGTTGGATACGGAACACTGTTGCCCCACAACTTAAAGACGCATTATCCGATTTCAACACTTGGCAGCAATTGCAAACAGCTTTATTCAGATACGGCATTTTGCTTAAACATACCGGTGGAGGCTTACGGCTCAGTTGCACGGACTCGGACACCGGCGAAGTATTAGAAATAGCATCCAGCAAAGCACTACGGTTTTTAAAGCTGAGCGAGTTGGAGGCAAGATTCGGAAAATTTAAAACTACCGTGCCCGGTATGACGGACACGGAATTCGAAAAAGTATCTCCCCCTAAAAATGATCCATGGAGCTTGTCAAATGCAGAAAATTTCACCGGTATTAATGGCAATGACCGAAGCGGATTCAAGCTTCAAAGCCCCGGAAACAGCATGCAGCACGTGTGCAGCCTCGATGTGGTTGACGCGCTCGACGGAATTGAAATGCTACTGCCGAGTGACGCATACGTGGTCTTACGAACAAATGAAGCCAGTCCTGATCAAAATGTGCGACATGGAGATGTTGGTAGACCCCAGCAAAGAATAAGTAACATCAGTGACAGCAACATTCCTACACAGCCATATCCAGGAACGCGGATACGCAAACGTGACCCAGAAAAGAGACGAGAAAGAAAGCAGCGGCGGGCGGAGTTCCGCGATGACTTAAAACAACGCTACCAACGTTATCGAGTAGTGCTCAGAGAAGCAGACGTACCTCACACTGTCAAAAAGAAAGAATTACGCAACCTCCAACGAGAAGATAAACAGCTACTCGTGACAGAATTTGTTATCAGAAAAAAGGCATTACGCGACTCTGGAATGCAAGGTTCTGATAAGCAGGTAGCGTTGGCACTGTTGACCGCCGAAGTACTTGAAGCAAAATTACGGCTGAGTAATCAACACCGATCGCAACTCTCAGAACTGAGTGCTGCTCGCCAAGCGCCATTAGGATGGCGTGAGTGGTTGCACGAACAAGCTCAAAATGGTGATCAAGCTGCCTTGTCCGCACTGCGCGGAATCATTTACCAAGAAAAACGCGACGCCAGGTTCAACAATGTCGACCATCAGTCATTCGCAGGTTTAGATGCTGATACTGAGACTTTTTTACGCGTGCTTGGACAACTGCGCGATGATGAAAAAAAAGAGACCGCGATACGCAGCGCAGATCATGCACAAACTCGTCCATATCAATGCGAGGCATTGTTAGTGACAGTCAATAAAATGGCATATCGCGTTACTGGCAACGGGAATGTTGAATTTTATGATGGGGATGCAAACCATTTATTTACTGATCGTGGCAATAGAATTACCTTCGACAAGAGAAAAGTAAGCGATGAAGATTTGCGGCTGGCGCTGATGCATGCATGCGAGAAGTTCGGTCCTGCGTTGACTCTGACCGGGCTAGATCCCGTTTTTACAAACAGAATGGCGTTGATGGCTGATAACCTCGGCATCAAAATTCTCAATCCTGAATTGCAGGAAATTATTGTCAAATATAGAGCCAACAAGAAAAAATCGCCAACACCAGTTGCTCCTCTAAAAACTATAGTTACGAAAACTCCGGTCATCAATGAAGCACCGAATAGAGTGTTAGTAGTGCCAGAAAAGTTACGCGGCTTAGACGATTTGCGAGCAGAAATCCTGCATAGAGATCCGCTTGCTACATTCGTCAAAATCAATAGAAGCAAGAAATCACAAACATTTATCGGTCCGTTAGCTGGACAAGTGATGAATGGATTTGCACAACATTTGGGACGTAATGAATATGCACTTCATGAACATGAAATGCCGCATACGCTCACTGAGAGTAAGCATGATTCTGTGCAAATTAAATATAAAGGTGGAAAACCAATTTATGTTCACGTGAGAGAAAAGTCCCGAGGCGGTCGGTGACACAATTCGAAAATCTACTGATGAGTAAGTTATGAATACTGGCATTGGGCTCAGCTCAACCCATTTTCCCACCGAGATCCATGCGTGCTTTCGATCCATGCCGTAAATCGCCAATCTGTTGCTGCTCATTCTTTGACAGAATCGCCAGATCAATCAGCTCTGAGTCTGTCGGCTTTTCCCAACCGTCATCCCACATTTCGTTACCGAGAAATTTTAAGAATGCTGGTCTGACGATAGGACTTGCAATTCCTTTGGTATGAAATGCCTTACGAATAGCACCGCTGGCAGCCAAAGCCTCTTGATCAAATTTAGTAATCCAAGTCTGCTGATCGCTTTCAGGCATCTCCTGGTATATCGCATGCAAGTCTGCTCTTTTCTGTGCCATGAAACGCTCAATAAGCTTCATTCGCTCTGCTTTGGTGTCATACACCACTGGTGCGGGCTGATTTACGGCTTCCGGCAAACCAAATTGGCCAGACTGTAAGATGGTAAGCAAGTATTTTTCAGGGTTACGTACCGGTTCCATTTTTGCCCGCTGCTGACGCTCATGCATAACTACCAAGGCATCATCAAGTGCCTTTGCACCGTATTTAAGCAATAGCTTCTCCGCCCTGTCCTGCGGTAAACCAGCCTTGATTGATGCGCCAATAGTTTTTAAATCGACTGGCTCGATTTTCCTGTCGAGTTGAACTGCTTGTTGCAATTTTCGTTTTACTTTGAACTGTAATTCTTGAACTGAGCGGCCTCTTTTATGCTCGATCAATTCGATTTCCAGATCGGTGACTTCATTGACTTTTTTAACCGCCTTCTTTACGACATCACGGTTAAATATTTTATATTCCTGATAAGCACTGGTTGCACTATCTGGCGCTCCGGTCAATACCGGCCGCCACCATCCCCAAGGCTGGCGAGCCGTCAATCCGCTTGGATTATCGGCATACCTACAACAAATTTCATACAACACGACCGAGGCCATGGTGTTTAGTGACGCAAGTACCTGCAACGACATCTTTGCAAACCGCTGCGGGTCTAATAATTCTTGCTTTATATTTGGCGCATAGCTCCACTCGAGAATCAGCTCATTACTTCGCTGCACAAGGTCTGCATGCGCAATCAACGCCGAAATACTCCATCGTGCACCCTCACCCGTTGTTGGTGATTGCCACTCAACGCCAGTCGTTGCCATTTGGCGAAAATACTGTTTGATGAGCTCGGTGTTGTTGGATTTGAAGTCAATTCCGATGGCTATGTCTGCGAGGCGGGCTTGGTAGAAGTCTTTTTCGACACCTTGCTTTTGCGCTATCTGCAACATAACGTTGTAAATTTTTCTCGCAGTAACCGTTATTTTTTCTGATTTAGGTACGATTGCGAGTGTATTAACAGGCTTACGCAGCAACAGATCTTGTTCTGTGGCAATTAGTTTTGACTTACTCACAACTCGCTTAGATTCTGTTTTCGTTATTTGCATCACTGGCTGCCGCTATAGATTGTGCGCATCAGTTTATAGTGAGTCCAAAGTGAAAGCAAACTCACCTTTAACATTTGTTGCCATGTCACGAATAAATATCAAAATAACCGCTGTGGTCATAACTAGTTAATTCCCAAAATCTCTCACCTTAACCACTGTTTTGATGTTTTAAGATAGTGAGTCAGCAATCCCATATCCACTCACCTTGCTCCCCAGAAGCTCTCACTAGTCCACCCAATAACCTTCACCTTAAGCCCCAAATCCTCTCACTTAATGCCCCAAATCCTCTCACCATAAATCATCTAAGTTATTGAATTAATTGAATAATGTATAGGCTATAGTTATTATAGTTTTTGATAGTTTTTTTATTTTTAATAGCCTGTAATTTATTGATAGCAATAAAAAGTATCCTATGTTTAGTATGTATTAGTGTAAAAATCGATATTTCTGCAAAAAACGAAAAATCAGTAAGTACTTATAAAAATAGATATAACGTAGAATACTTACTTACTGAAAAACAAATTGGATATCATGATTACTAAGAATATGAATATCTCGCAAAAAATCCAGATAAGTGACATTGTCGAGCAAGCAGAACGAGCTGCTCAAATGGTCAATCAAATCCGGTCCCGTATGCTCTCGCCAAATACGGTCAAAATTCCTCCCGATTTTTCTATCACTCAATTAGCTAGCTTATGTGGTATCGATAAAGGTCAGGTTTCCTATCGAATAGGGAAGGGCGATTTGCCCGCTGGACATATGAATGATAAAGGTTCACGTCGAGAATTTTCTTTAGAAGAAGCAATTACGTGGGTTAAACATTATCGGGCTAGCAACCTTCGACCAACAGGTGCAAGAGCCGTAACTATTGCAGTTGGTAACTTTAAGGGTGGTGTCACTAAGACCACTACAGCCATGGTTCTTGCCCAAGGTTTAAGTCTTCGTGGCCACAAAGTTCTTGTTATTGACGCCGATCCTCAAGGTTCATTAACTACCTTGTTTGGAATAATGCCAGATACAGAGGTTTCTGAAGATCAAACGATAGCGCCACTTGTATACGGTGAAACTACTTCAATCAGATCAGCAATTCAATCGACTTATTGGCATGAAGTTGATTTGGTCGCTGCTTCATCCAGTTTGTTTTCAGCCGAATTTGTGTTGCCATCCAGGCAAATGAAAGACCCTGAATTTCAGTTTTGGGATGTACTTAATTTAGGTTTAGAGGATGTACGTGATGACTACGACATCATCATCATTGATACCCCACCTTCCCTGTCTTACGTAACAATCAATGCATTTATGGCAGCTGATGCGCTCATTGTTCCTCTCCCGCCTAATGCCCTGGATTTTGCCAGCTCAGCTCAATTTTGGAATCTATTCAGTGATCTCGCTTCAAACCTAGTTGAAACTGCTGGTATTACCAAGACCTTCGACTTCATTCATGTTCTGTTGGCCAGGGTTGATTCTTCGGATGTTGCTAGTGATGTTGTTCGATCATGGATTACTGCGACTTACACAGACAAAGTACTACCCGTTGAAATACCTAAAACTGCTGTTACATCATCCAGTTCAGCTGAATTTGGCACTGTATATGATATTAGTCGCTACGATGGAAGCATGAAAACTTATAGCAGAGCCCGAGATGCTTATGATCGAGTCAATGACCTAATCGAAGTTTCTATTCGGAATGCCTGGGCATCACAACTAATGGAAGGATTCTAATATGTCAATTAAAGACAGACTTAGGAATAAAACAGAAGGTCTGGTCATTCCTAATAAGGTGGTAGGGGATTCGTCAACTTCTGCATCACCATTGCGTACCGGGCCTGGACAAATGCTAATGGTCAGCTCGTTGATGAAAGAGAGTAATCAAAAAGTTGCTTTGTTGGAGCAGCGTGTAAAGGAATTTGACGGTACCCTCCCAGTCCGTTTGATAGATGCAGATAAGATCGTAGCCTCTAAATGGGCAAATCGTATTAATGAAAGTTTTCTAACTGCTGATTTTCTCGTATTAAAAGATGAAATTGCATCGTCTGACGGTAATGTCCAGCCGATAAAAGTTAGACCATTAGCGGAGAGACCAGACCATTACGAAATTGTTTTCGGACACCGCCGTCACCGTGCATGTCTTGATCTAGGCTTACCAGTTCTCGCATTAGTTGAAGATATAAATGATCTTGATCTGTTCAAAGAGATGGACAGAGAAAATCGAAACCGATCTGATCTATCACCTTGGGAGCAAGGCCGTACATATCAAAAAGCTTTAAATGAAAAACTGTTTTCATCCCTTGGTGAGCTCTCTAAAGAACTTGGAATTGATAAAGGAAATGCCAGTAAAGCATTACGATTAGCAGAACTTCCGGATTATGTTGTTCAAGCATTCTCATCGCCACTCGAACTTCAATTTCGTTGGGCAAAACTGTTAGATGATGCTGTTACTACCTCATCTGAAGTTGTGCTGGAACGTGCGAAGCGTCTTAGCGAAGATACCGACAAGGGAAAACATTCTTCTAAAGAAATCTTAGGGATTTTGATTGGCGCAAAAACTAAATTCAGTTCTCAAAAGTCAGTGGTTGTTGGAGGTAAGTCTTTAGCAACAATACACGTTAACGGAGATAGAATTTCAGTTGAGTTCTCAAAAGGTTTGTTAAGTGAGGGAAGAACAGCTGAGTTATATAAGTTACTAGAGGAATTTTTGAAATATTAGACTTCATTAAACGCAATATTCATGGGTGTTGTACTGTACAACACCCATCTTACGAATAGTTATTGCTATAGCAATAACTCATGTATTCCCAAATCTTCTCACCATTAGATAACCCCCTACAAAAAAAATTATTGGTATGTAAATTTCTTTTGGAACAATTAGTGCAGAATTAAGGTTGAAGGATGATGCCTGTTAATTAATTTCTGTAAATAACAGTTATATTTGTATCTTGTAGAGAGGTCTTGATTTTAGTACTTTTTAGATGTTGTACCGTACAACCCTTAAAAGTCTAAAAAAATTATAGATTAATTCAAAAATACTTATAAATTGAACCGTCGGGGTTCTAACTTACTAAGCTACTTTGTAAGTCACAAATAGTGCAGAGCGACAGGTCAATTAGTACTACCTTGGGGTACGAAGATTTTGCTAAACCTTACTCCCAAAAGTTCTCACCTTGAACTACTTGGGAGCACGAGTACGATTAAATGATGATAATACCCAATATCTCAAAATCTCCATTAGTTTTCCTTCGCTTAACTATCCTTTTCATAGTTATTCAATTTCAGAAGTTGCCGTCCTTTAACTATCCTCTATTGCACGATAGCCAGTAAAAGAAGACAGGGGAGGGGACAGATATGTCTGAATATGAATATCCACTTCTCAAGTAACTATGATTAATTATTCTTACTATCTCTTGATTTTAACAACTCATCGTGACGCTCATTGTCCAGCTTGTGAAGGTAAGAAGCGGTGGTAGTGATATTGGCGTGTCCAGCCTGTAGTTGCAATGTTTTCAGTTGTACATCGTTATTCGCATGAAAGGTGAGCATTGAGTGACGCAGCCAGTGCGCGGTAGCTGCGTCCAACTTTTGTGCTGTATCCAGATCGCCGTCTTTTCTCGCCTGCCTGGCAGCTTCCCCGAACATGGTTTTGAGCGCCTTTCCAATCGTTTCATCAGTAACGCTCACGTATCCTTTGCATCGTGTCGATAACACCAACGGCATCTTGTCGTCTGCATCAGTGTGAGAGGGCAGTGCGAATGCTATACGATATTGCCGGAATGCCAACAACATCGTTGGTTCCACCGGAAGTCTGCGCGGCTTAGCTCCCTTGCCAATCACATCGATCCACCAGCGATCATTCGCTTCCATGTAGATAGAACCCATGGTCGCGCCGACAATTTCAGACAGGCGGGCACCGGTCGTAGCATAAGTCAGCAGCAGGAAGCGATCCAGTGCCTGCCGTTTAACGGCAGCAGGCGAGGGCAGGGTGCGCGACTCAACGATGCGCAGGGTATTGTCGATCGCGCTTTGCGTCAAATAACGGGTGATTCTGGCTGCACCAGAAGTCTTAATGTTTTTGATTAAAGCTCCTGCATCGCGTCGCAGGTAACCAGTCCGCGTTGCATACGCGAGCAAGCCCTTGACGGCTACCAGCGCTAAGCGCCGGCTCGCATCTGACAAGGGACCGCTGAAAGGGCGATAGCGCGGATCAGTGCGTGGCCACTTGGTAATCGATACCCAATCAGGGGGCGGTTTCTTCAAAAATTCTTTATACGTGTTCAGATCGGCCACCCGCAACGCCCGCAACGGCTTGTGCGCTTCTTCACGACACCAGGTTAAAAATCGAAACAACTCCTTCTGGCTATTCGCACGTGATGTAGCGGCCAGTTCGCCGTGATCAAGATATTCCCGTGCTATTTCACTGTCAGTGCGGGCGCTGGTGATCGCGTCCGGGGCGATCTCAAAATGTTCCACGCTGTCTGACGCGCCATCAGCGGCGCGTTGGTCAAACGGCAGAGCCAGCACTGGCGCGGGTCGCAGATCGATCGGTGCAAATTTGAAGGGGGTAGTCATGAAATGTTCCACGAAAAAAGGGCAGGGCAGGTGTCCTCAGTCTAGCAGTGATCAAGTACTTCGACAATATAAGCAGTAATGTCGAATGAGGTACTATTAACATAATTATTATTACTTGATATTGACGTCATAATATTTACTTTTACGATGATAATTGTCTATACTTGGGGCGTGACTATTTGAACGTGTATTTCCGGCCTGCGCCGCCCTCCATAGGAAAAAATCATGAATGATCGTCGTTCTCTGACGCATGCGGCCTGCGATGCGATTGCCCGTGCCGGGAAGAAACCGGCGATCACCAGCGTGCGCGAATGGACCCTGGCGACCCATGGCAAGAAGCAAGGGTCCGACACCGACGTCCAGGGCGACATCAACGCCTGGTTTCAGGAGTTGCTCGCGCTGAAGCAGGAAACGCTGGTAGTGTCCGGATTGCCCGATGAAGTGGCCGCCCTCGCACGGGCGCTGTGGCTGAAGGCGAATGAAGCGGCCGCGACGACCCTGGGGGACGAACGGGCTGAAGTGCAGCAACAGGTTATCCGTGCCCACGCCGCGATCGCTAGCGCGGAGGAACAGGCGCAGGTTACGCACAGGCGTGCGGAGGTACTTGGCCATGAGTTGGACATCGCCCGGGAAGCGATTCGACGGCTGGAAGAATCGTTAACAGAAATACGCAGCACGGCAGCCGCGATTGAAGAACGGCATGCTGGTCAGCTTCAGTCACGCAATGAACGCATCGCCGCTCTCACCACCGATTTTACGCGCAAGGAAGCGGAATACGCGGCGCGGATCACCGAACTCGACGGGGTGCGCCGGCATGCGCTGTTGCAGATTGACGAGGCACGCGTGGAATCGCGCCACTGGAAACAGGAATTCGACCGGGTCGACGCCGAGAACAAATCGACGGTGGTGACCTACCGCCAACATGCCTCGGCACTGAACGCCGAACTTGCTGGCGTGCGCGGACGACTCGGTGCCGTGGAAGAAGCGCTGACGGCGTCGCGGGTGCGCTGTACCCAATTGGAAGCCGGCCTGGTGGCGAAGGAACGCGAGACGCCTGCGGCACCACGCCGTCTCAGCCCCGGAAAATCACGGGTACTGATCAAGCGACGTTAGCGACTTGCCATTAGCCGTCGATGTTACGGCATTGTTACCGTAACGGTACTGACATCAGGCTACTCAGTGCCGTAAAATCATGATGGTTTAAAAGCAAGTTCAGGTACAGTGAAGATTGCTGCGTAATCGGCAACTTCAGAAAAGTAAAATTGTGATATTGACTTTGTTTTGATTTTCGCAATAAGTGGTTTTGTATTTTTTTTCGCAAAACCGTCGTGTTTCGCCCGCAAGATAAACATTCATTTTTTATTGCGGTTGTTACTTTCAACCTTACGCCCCTATGAAAAAATGTGCTGTTATTCAATTCCGCAGAAATCCTTACCGTCCCACTGATAGCGCTATAAGGCCGCTCCAGGCCTTTTCTTAGTGTGAAAACATTGGATCATTTCTAATAAAGAAAGACTATAATTCTTGTGATCTTATAAGCAAGTAATGCTTAGCTTTCGTCAATGGGGTGTGGGTGTATGCTGTCCCTACCATCAGGTCTTACGGTGTGTGGAGGGGAAATGGAATCCGAAGACCAAGCAATCGAGAATGTCCGCAACGCTCTCATTGACATGTCCATAGAAAGCTGGCGCTTCGCCAAGCTCTTCAATCGCGCACTAACTAAGCTAGATGCAGGGGACGCCTCCCGCTATGCTAACCAACTCCGATATTTCCTCAAGCGCGTTGACGAAGGCCTGGAAACTTCAGGGATGCGGCTCGTGAATCTTGAGGGTCATCCTTACGACTCAGGGGTCGCAGCGTCCGCGCTGAATGTCGCCGATTTTGGCCCTGATGATCACCTGGTCGTTGACCAGATGGTCGAACCTATCGTTATGGGAGCATCGGGCTTGGTCAGATCTGGAACCGTCATGCTTAGGAAAGTGGAACAATGAAACAGTACGTCGGGATCGACCTCGGGACAACTAACAGCGCGATTTGCTCCTTCGATGGAGAAACGCTCAAACTTTACAAAAGTCCGGAGCAGCATGATGTCACGCCGTCGGCTATTTTCATCGACAAGCGCGGCAACAAATACGTCGGCTCGCGCGCCTACAATAATGCAGCCCGCAATCCGGACAACGCGGCGACTCTCTTCAAGAGGTTAATGGGCACAAGCACCCCCATCAAACTGTCCGGCGCTGATCTCACCATGACCCCTGAAGAGTGCTCGGCGGAGATGCTACGCGTTTTGTTTTCCTATTTGCCAGAAGAAATCCGCAATGATCCAGAGACTGGCACCGTCATCACCGTGCCAGCGGCGTTCAATCAGATGCAGAAGGACGCTACGATGGCCGCAGCCTCAAAGGCCGGCATGGGAAAGGTCGCGCTGATGCAGGAGCCCGTGGCCGCAGTCATGAGCGTGATGCGGCAGCGAAAATCCGACGGAGTCTTTCTGGTCTACGACTTGGGCGGCGGGACGCTTGACATTGCCATCGCTGAAAGCATCGCCGGACGTGTAAACCTGATCGCACACGGGGGCATCGCCATGTGCGGCGGACGTGACTTCGACCGCCTCCTGTTCGATAACATCGTCAAGCCTTGGTTACTGGACAACTTCGACCTGCCAGATGATTTTTCTGGCAACCCACAGTATAAATCCCTCACGCGGATGGCCACATGGGCTTCCGAGAAGGCCAAAATCGAGCTCTCATCGAAGGATGAGACCGTGATTCAGCTTTCCGAAACAGAGCTGAGCGTGAAAGATCGCGCGGGAACCGAGATATACCTTGATATCCCATTCGTTCGAGGTACACTCGACGAGCTTGTTGGTCCGAAGATCAAGGAATCCATACAAGCGGCTAGGGAAACCCTAGAAAAAGCTGGGCTGACTTCCCATGATGTCGAGCGTGTGGTCTTCGTTGGAGGACCTACCCATTACAAGCCATTGCGCGAACGTGTGGCATTCGAGCTGGGAATTGCGGGTTCAACCGACGTCGACCCAATGACTGCAGTCGCGGAGGGGGCCGGCGTCTTTGCGGAGTCGATTGACTGGGGTTCCGAAAGTCGCGGTCGCAAGAGCACGCGCGGCGCGATCAGTGTTGGTGGCCGCCTTGACATCGCATTTAACTATATCGCGCGAACCCCGGACGCGAAAGCCAAAATAGCACTCAAGTTAGGCGGCTCGGCAATGGCTGGTGCTGAGTTCCAGATCGACAGCCTGGATACTGGCTGGTCTTCGGGACGCGTGACACTCAGAGACGGCGCGACGGTCGAGGCGGCCCTTTCTAAGCAAGGGGATAACACGTTCAAGATCTTCGTATTCGATGCGTCTGGCGGTCCAGTTTCGTTGGAGGCCAACAGAATCGTTATCACCCGGACGGCTGCCACGATCGACTCGATTCCCTCCTCTTCCTCTATTGGCATCGAGGTTCTCGACAAGCTCGGCGGCAAAGTAGTTCTCTCCTATTTAGTTAAAGAAGGTGAGCCTCTGCCGAAGAAGAGCCGCATCACGTTCAAGGCGGGTGAATCGCTGAGAGCCAGCAGTCCTTCGGCTCTTCACTTCCACATTTGGGAAGGAGAAGTTACGGATCCCGTCATGGACAACCGATACATAGGCACGTTCTCAATCACAGGGCAAGACTTCGACGATGGGGTGATCTCGGCTGGGTCGGAGCTTGTCTGTGAATACGAGGTCCTTGACTCGGGGAATATCGTGCTTGAAGTGACAGTTCCCAGCATAGGCGGTACCTTTCATAGTGGGCGGAACTATTATTCGCGTCAGGCAGGGCAGATCGACTATTCCAGCGCTGCGAAGCTTGTCCGCGAAGAAGCTGTGTCGGTACGCTCCAGACTGGAGAGCGTTTCAGAGAAAGTCGAAAATCCTAAGCTTGGCCAGGCTATGCATAAGCTTGATCAAGCGTCGTCGCTTGAGAAGGCCGAGAGCGATCCCGAAACGACGAAGCAGGCCATGGACAATGTGCTTGAAGCCCGTCGATTGCTGGCACAGGTCCGAAAGGAGCACCAGAAGGAAATCCGGCAGATGGATCTCGACTCATGCATAAAATTCTTCGATGAGAACGTCAGAGAATACTCCCGGCCGGCTGAGCAGAGTTCTTTCGATAATCTGGCCAGAACGGCTCGGCGCTCCATCGACAGCAATAGTCCCGACTTTGAGAGCCAGCTGGACCAGTTGAAAGGTAAGAACTTTCAAATTCTCTGTCGACAGGATTGGTTTGTGGTGAATCGGTTTAAATGGCTGTCTGAAGACGACTATCTGTTTCCGAACAAGGGTGAGCATGCCGAGCTAGTCTTGGTCGGGACTGAGGCAATCCAGGCTGACGATATGGAGAAGCTGCGCGGGGTCGTCTACGAACTAGATTCTATAAGGATCCGGTCATCGTCAGACGACGGTCTGATGTCCTCCGCAAACATTGTCCGGGGCTGAGACCATGCCGCTTGATCCGTGGCTTCCAGTGAGGTTCGAAGTTCCCGGCGGTGCCCGCCTTCGGCGGGTGGTACATGACGGGATCGACTGGCAGATATACGTGACGCTGAGCGAAGGTATGGTCCTCGTTGCCCAAGAAACTTTGGCTCGAAAATGGACTGAGTCTGGTCTCCTCGATGAGGGGGCGATGACGCCATTCAGATTCGGCGGCGAACACTATTCCGCGCTAGTGTGCTCAAAGGAACACACGCTTGCGCCGATCGGAAGGAAGTCATCCCCAAACTCCAAAGCGGAAGCCATATCCTGTGCGGATGCGTTCGCGTTCACGCGCCGGATAGACCCGGAAAGTTCTCTTCACGACGCCATTTATGCAGAGAGATTTTCACGGTTATTGCCCACCTACAGCCTCGCGCCTAAAGTGGCCGATGATATCGTCTTCGGCTCATGGATTTCAGACGGCGTTCCAGTGTCTATCGCTGCATTTCTCCGCGTGCGCTCGCTTGTCGGGTGGCTTGGTGAACCCCATCTCAGGGATGTCATTGATCGAGCGGGATTTTCTGTTTCAAAAACTGCAGGTGGGTTCCAGGGTCTTAACGCAAAGACGGCCACGTCGAAACCACAGTATCTGGAGTCGGACGACGCTGCCAATGTTCAGCAGAATGTGATGTCGACAAAGTTCGAGCTTGCAGGCAGGCCTGAGTTGGAGGAATTTTTCAATGAGCACGTCATCGACATCATTGCGAATCAAGAGCGTTATAAGGCGCTCGGCATTGATTTCCCATCAGCCATCATCTTGCACGGGCCGCCCGGGTGCGGGAAGACGTTCGCAATAGAGCGCCTAGTTGAGTATCTCGGCTGGCCAAGCTTCCAGATCGGAGCCTCAAGCATTGCCAGCCCTTTCATTCATGAAACAAGCAAGAAGGTAGCCGAGGTCTTTGATCAGGCGCTAAAAAATGCACCGTCGTTGTTAATTATCGATGAGATGGAGGCATTCCTCGCCGATCGCGAGATTGGCGGCGGATCCAGCCACCATCGAGTGGAAGAGGTGGCGGAATTCTTGCGACTCATACCGGAGGCGGTCATGAACCAAGTCCTCGTTATCGCCATGACGAACCGGATCGAGATGATTGACCCGGCGATCCTGCGCCGAGGTCGTTTTGATCATCTTGTGAAGGTCGATATTCCGTCTCGCGACGAAGTATTCGCACTTCTTGAAAAGCTTGTCAGGGACTTGCCCTCCGAAGTGGGCCTGAAACTTGACGCCTCGGCATCCAAGCTCGAAGGCAGGCCTCTCTCTGATGTTTCATTTGTTGTCCGAGAAGCCGCGCGCCTTGCTGCCAGATCGGGCAAAGATAGGCTTGATCAAGATAGCTTGGACATGGCCATGGAATCTGCGCCGACTCGTAATGGCGACGAGGAGCATGGTCGCAAGATTGGTTTTGTTTAAGGTTTGAGGATGAATAAGAAACCAAACGATGGAGATGCGACAGGGTTTTCTGGCCTTGACTCCATGCTTTCAGATGTCGATGACGCCATCGCCAATGCCCCCTCTCCAAAGCCGCCCGAGCAGAATTCGCGAGGGCACGCTTTCGAAATCGATGTGCACGCGGGAGTGTCGGTGTCCAAGCCATTGTCGAAATGGACTGTCGCGAAATGGCTCTTCGGGATCGCCTGCGTCGGTTTGGTGATTGTCGTCATCGCGAACAGTAAGCGAGATGAGGTTCCTGCCCAGCCCGCCGCCGCAGCGCCTGAAGCAGCTTTAGTTCCGGCTCTGATCGAGGCCCGTGCGGACTCATCCCAAGAGCCGATTGCGGAGCAAGACATGCAAGCGCCGCCGGTTGGAACCGGCCTTATGCTGAATCCCAGTCAGATTCGATACTGCCTCACGGAAAAAATCAGGATCGGATTGATCAAAACGGTAGCTAACCAGAATTCGTCGGAAGAGGTGGATGCCGTCAACGGCATGGTTTCTGATTACAACAGCCGCTGCAGCCAGTTCCGGTATCTACAAAGCACGTTCGATGGAGTTAATGCTGATGTGGAGTCGCGCCGCGCAGCCACAGAGTATGAGGCTAAGGGACAGTGGGCGCGCAAACATCTAAGCTTTGATGCGCCTGTGAGGCCGAGCAATCAAATAACTCCTCCTCTCATTGAGGATCTGGCACCAACCCGAGATACAAGTCAGGCACCGCCCATCGAGAACGTGGTACCTGGAATCCGACTGCCAAGTTCTCAAAACCTAGGCGTGCAGTCACCGCGAGAAGAAAATAATGTGAGAATGCCGGCCGATTCTGTTCATAACAACTAAACACAGCAGAACTCAACAACCCTGCTGGCAAAACATTTGGAATCCGACGAAATCATGAATGAACTGAAAAGGCGCCCTGACGCGCCCTCTTTAAATACATTTAGCCGCAGTGCATTTGGCTTGCTGGGTGCGACATCTCGTGACAGTCGTCACTCGATCGTAGCGCTGGCGGAAGAAAAAAGCCTTTTCCTTGATCCGGATATCTGCGTCAAGGCTCGACAGGATCTGACGAATCCGCGCAATAGGTTGGCTTCTGAAATGGCGTGGCTCCCGGGTCTTTCACCAACCAGGGTCGCCGACTATTGCTTACTTTTGGATGGGGATTTAAAAGCTTTGCTGTTTGCTGCTTCTACCGAGCAACCGCTCGTTCGAGCCAACCTTCTGGCAGCCGGGGCTGAATTGCTAAGCCCTGCCGCGTCCGCTGATTTGTGGGGAAATTGGATTCTTAAGCTTTCGGTTGCAACAGACGCCATAGATGTCTCTGAGATTTTGCGAACAATCAACGAGGAACGCGGTGTGGCTGGTTTTCCCGAGATTCAGTCCCTGAAGGCGGTGGCGGACGAGTTGACTGAGCGCAGGCGAATATTCAAGGACGTAGTACGCGCAGCAATCAATCGGATGCCTACGGCGAAGATGCTTGAGGTGATGAGTCTTGTGACGGAGATTGCGACAAACTCGGGTGAAAAGCAGGCCCCTATGATCATTGATGACCTCGTCGACAGTTATGCGTTGGATGCAAGATCTTTTCTTGAAAAAGAAGCAGGGAACATTTCCAAGCTGATCGACGCGACCAAGGAAGCCGCGCCTCAAGGTGCTTCAAGCGTTCAACCACTGCTCGACAAACTTGATGCCGTTGTTCGCAATTGGTGTAAGGTTGCACGCCCAATTCAGCTAAGCATGAAGGCGCGCGGACTGGCACATGATCTCAGTCGGGATACTGGCTTTGGCCTTAGAGGTCTGTCGATAGACATGTTCAACGAACATGATTTGCTCGACTGCTCCCGTCGCCTAACCGACCTTCTCCAAGAACTGTTCTCTGGCTTTCCGGAATTGCTGGAGCGTTTGTCTGATGACGTTCAGACACTGGCGGATATCGCCCGTCAACAGGGTTATCTTAAATTGCTCAATCCGCTTCGGAATCTTTGCAAGGAGGCGGGCGAGAATGCGGATAGCAATGCTTCCACTGCCGATCGGCAGGCGCAAAGGATAATTTCGGAAGCGCCAACTCTTATTTCCAACCTTGAGAAAGCCGGAGCCCCTGCTGACATTGTCTCGCAGGGCAAAGATGAGATTGCCCTCGCCGTGGTTCATTGCGCCGTCGAGTTCGGTAATAAATCAGAAGAATGGTCTACATGCGTTGGCCTTCTCGAGGATGCCCTGCGTTTAGGCGTCGGCTCCGAAATCCGTGAAAGGATTGCAGCTAACCTTGAAATCGTTGAGCGAAATGTGCGCTTGTACCGCGACTTGAAACCCATCTCCTCAGCGCCGTCGCTGCGCACGATAAATGGTTTTGGTTGCAAGCTATATGGACACACGGACGATGATAGAGAATCAGGTTCTTACATGTCTACGTACTACTTTGTCGCTCTGTTTATTCCAATATTTCCAATATGCCGTTATCGGGTGATTTACTCGGGTGTAAATAGCTACCGTTTTCTGGGAAAGGGACCCCTTCGCACTTTTGATAAGTGGCATATCGCCATATCGATTGGGATCATTGTCTGGTTGTTTGCGTTCGCGAAGTAGAAGAATGGGTCGCGGTAGGGACGGCTGTTACCAGCCGCCCCCCGCACAGATCCGTACTTGCAGCATTACCGCATACGGCTCCTACCAAAGGTGTTGACGTAAAATCGCTCTGACGGAAATGGATGTGCTACTCGACAAGGTGGTAAGTATTTTCTGGTCAAACGATTAAACCGATCCCACGGTAGATTATGTCGCTGACTTCTTGGTAACAGAGCATGTCGCCATGCGCGACAAACTTCGCTTCGAAAGCCATCTAAACGACGTAGATTTCCCGGTACCGCATGATAGTTAAAGTAACCTTTTATCACGCGCTTTAACCATCGACCTACTACTGGCATCGGTTCGTGTCGTCGTCGCATCAATGTTGCTCGAATAGCTGCCAATGTTGCACGCATCCGTTTCTTAATCGTCAACCCGTAGACCTCGGTAAATTCATCTACAGTTTTCTGACCCCTCTCATAGGTAGCGGTAACTTTTTGTAGACGAATTTACCCTCACAATAAAAACGGTAAATTTGTCTACACGCAGCATCTCCTGCAAAATTCATCTACACGCAGCTTGAATTTCTTAAAACTTATTCTAAGCTGTTGAAACGTAGACAACAGTAAATTCGTCCAAATTTTTCACCCTGCTTTTATAGGAGAGTACTCACACATTTGGACAAATTTACTTTT
The DNA here is from genome assembly GCF_052976905.1 of Glaciimonas sp. GG7. Taxonomy (NCBI): domain Bacteria; kingdom Pseudomonadati; phylum Pseudomonadota; class Betaproteobacteria; order Burkholderiales; family Oxalobacteraceae; genus Glaciimonas; species Glaciimonas sp. GG7. The sequence goes on from NZ_JBRIIQ010000017.1 coordinate 50,468, forward strand.
TAAATTGTGTGGGCAAATTTGTCCTTTGGCAGCATGAGAAAGTAAATCTGTCCTTACGCAGCTTGAAAAGCCTAAAAAGTATTCTATGCTCTTGAAAACATGGACAATTTTTCGCGATATCGCTTTGCGATGTTGTCAATAAGACAGTGTGGCGAATGATCAAAGCCTACAGTTCAAAGCTGCGCCGCCGTTTACAATGTTTTGATGGGACTAGGTTGGTCATGATGTCACCTTGCGGTCTGAGATCATGAAGAAGCGCGGTAACAAGCGTCTAAAGGTCACGATCGATCATGTATTTATTGATGATTTATCGCCGACAAAAAAAGTCAAAGCGAAGCGCAGTCAGCGTGCGGCCATTGAGCTAGAAAGACAATGCGCATAATGGCGAAAGCGTCGACTTCGGCTCCGCCACCCGGGCTGCTGCACGAGCATAGTAGCGCAATCATAAAAACTGAGACACAAGTCCTGTCAGCAGAAATAACATCGCCCCCAAAGCTCGACATCAACAAAAAAATCGTCCTGATACTACTCACCATCGGCGGTGGTTATGGATCCAGCATTTTCAATCCAGCATGGCTGGATCCGCAATAATTCATCGTCTCGACCCTATCAATTTGAAGGCGCGGGTCGCCATCACGCGCATGCGATTGAATTATTACGAACATTGAATCGTTCATTTCGATGACTATTTATTAAAAAAATGGCTTGAGCAGATGGACGAATTTGCTTTCCTCAATGCTTAAAAAATAATTTTGGACAAATTTACTTTCTAAAATCGGTAACGCATTGAATTTATTGAGTAAATTTCTGACACTTTAGAAAAAATCAGGATTTGGACAAATTTACCGTCACAATTTGGACAAATTTGCTTTCGTCTACGGATGACAAGAGCGGGCTTCGCCTTTCTCCTGAGTCAGCACGCAAAGGCAGCCGAAGATCTCTGTCCGTCGTTACGTGATAAACGAATATCACCACACGTCCTGCGCCACACCTGCGCCATGGTACTCTTCCAGGCAATCAAGGACCTGCGCAAGGTGTCTCTCTGGCTTGGACACGCTCAGATGCAGACGACGGAAGTCTATCTTCGGGCTGATCCGATGGAAAAAATCGAAATCATTGAAGGTATGACGCCGCTGCGACTGAAACGAGGGCGATTTACGGTGCCAGACAAGCTGATCGCGTCGTTACAGGCGAAATAAGGGGAACCATCTTCATTCCATTTACGCGCTAATTGACACGCTGGTCTGCCGGACCAGCGTGTCGAAAAACGCGAAAAGGCAACATGCCACCGACCTTCGCCGACCTTGGGCCGAGGTCCATTTGTGCGCGCGGCCATGCGTGGCACCTCTATTGATTGAACGGCTCCGATGCTGCAGCACCCTCTGTTTTCAAATCGCCGACGGCCACGCCACCATCAACGATGCCGACATGGCGCAGCACCAACCCCGGATATTTTCTGCAAAATTCATCGTTCTCCACATCGAGGCGGGCGAGCATGGGCCCGCTATCAAGATGCTGTTCCATGTGGAAGGCCAAGGCGGACTGACCAAGTTTGCGCAATCCAGTGGCGAGCCGCTTCGTGGCGCGTGCCCATTTTGCAATGGTGCTCTCCGAGTAGTATTCTGGCTCGAAATCCAAGTCGACAGCGGCGCGCACATTTCCAAATTCTTCGCTCAAGTAGATTGGCCTCGCAATCTCATAGATGGACTCGATAGCGACAAGTTCATTTCGTGTCATTTTCGCCATACTCAACTGGCCATTGAACACCAAATTGAGATTGTCGATCATGGCCATGGTGAGGCCCTCAATTGGCGTGCACAGGCCTATATGAGAGCAGAACTCCGCGTGAGTCTTGATTGCGCACAATGCCCGACTGAATTCTCCCTTAGAGATGCCAAAATGGGTTATGAGGCTTGTTTTTGCATCATTGAATGCTGGACTCCCTCCCCATTCAGCATGCGTTGGCAAATTCCTGGCAATATATTCGAGGTCGGCCCTGGAGAGTCTTTTGGTGGATACGCCGTGTAGGTACTCGTAGTGGATGGCATCGGAGAGAAATTCGAAGTCGGTGATCATGCCCGCTAAGGCCATGAAACGGCCGCGCAGCGCCGGGATATTAATCACAGGGGTCTGCGTCAGGTGTTTAACACTCTCCGTATCCTCTGGATAGGGGTTGTAAGCCCAAACCGGCGGAATTTGTCCAACTCACTAAAAGGTGTGACTCGGCTGCCCCGATCTCTCGTTAAATACAGCCATCGCCATACAGGACGTAAGAACCTGTCGCCTCGATGCTAAGGGAGCGACTCAAGCGGTGACCCCACAAGCTAGGGCATGGTCGAAGCGCTCACAGCACAGCGACTACGTCTTTTTGCTCATTGGAATATCACCCACGCCGGGATGGCTGAACGCACCTCGTTATACACAACTCCAGAGCACTGGATGCGAACTCCGGAAAAGTGTTTACATTCAATGACTTGCAGCAGCCCTTGTAAACTTGGCCGTTTTCGCGTTTACTCTCGTCTTTTAGGTGAACCAATTGACGACGGCATCGACGCACTGGGCAGCAACGGAGTTTGACCAGCTGGACTTGGGCGATGCGCGTCTGAACAAGCGAGCGAGAATATTGATGGAACGATTTGTGGCCGATCCGATGGCGAGCATTCCGAAGGCCAGCCTGGGCTGGAGCGAGACCGTGGCGGCGTACCGCTTCTTCGACAACGAGAGCGTCGACTGGCAGGATTTGATGGCCCCGCATTGGCAGCAGACGCAGCAGCGTATGGCGGCCTACCCGGTGATCCTGTGCCTGGAAGACACGACGGAGCTGGACTTCAACGGTCAGGAAACAAAGGGCTTGGGCCCGCTGAGCTACGAGGCCCAACGTGGCATGTACGTGCACCCGACCTACGCGGTGACGCCCGAGCGAGAACCGCTGGGCATCCTGAATGCCTGGATGTGGGCGCGCACCTTGAAAGACGCGGACGGCCAGCGCGGCGGTCCGAAGGAAAGCCTGCGCTGGATAGAAGGCTACGAACGCGTCGCCGAGATGGCGCCCGATCTGCCTGGCACGCGCTTGGTGTACGTCGCCGACCGCGAGGCCGACCTGATGCCGCTGATGGCCCGGGCTCAGGAATTGGGCACGCCGGCCGACTGGCTGGTGCGCGCCAAACACAATCGCTGCCTGCCCGATGGCGACAAGCTGTGGGCGCACACCACCGAGGGCGCGCCACTTGGCGAGATCAGCTTTTTGATGCCCGCGCGCAACGGTACGAAAGCACGTACTGTGCGCCAGCAACTGTGGGCGCGGCGCGTCGAGCTGCCGGCCGGTAAAGGTAAAACGGTTACAGCAACCTGCCTCGTTGCACGCGAAATTGGCGCGCCGTCTGGCGTCACACCCATCGAATGGCGATTGTTGACGAACCGAACGATCGACACTGCCATCGACGCCGTCACCCTGATCGACTGGTATCGCGCCAGGTGGGAAATCGAGATGCTGTTTGACGTCTTGAAAAATGCCTGCCGCGTCGAGGCGCTGCAATTGGGCTCGATCGAGAAGCTCGAACGCGCGTTGGCCTTGTTCCTGGTCGTCGCCTGGCGGATCGCCTATCTGATGCGCAGCGGGCGCACCTGTCCAGACCTCGATGCCACGTTGTTCTTCGATCCCGACGAAATTCATAGTGCTTACCTGTTGAATGATCAGGATGAGCCGGACCAGCCCAAGCTTAACGACGTACTGCGCCTGGTCGCCCGACTGGGCGGATTTCTGGGCAGGAAAAGCGACGGCGAACCCGGCGTCAAAACTATATGGCTCAGAATGAAAGATGTCTACGTGGCAGCCAAAACGATGGGGAAATTACGAGACCGAGCCAATGCCAAGACTTATGTATAACGAGGTGGGCTGAACGGTAGAAGCGGTATGAATCGAGAATTCACGCACCGTTGCATGGGAGCCTAAAGGTGAGATTCCTTTGGGCTGGTCGACCATGTAGTGGCAGACCGCGCGCAATTTCCTAGATATAGTTGGGAGAATCTGGTAAAAATTATGAGAACCGACAGAAGTCGCCCCCAAAAGGATGACTTCTGTGTATTTACATAAGCAAATTATTTTTTTGCAGCATGTGTGTCAGCGTATTTTTTGCTGGCTTCGGTGGCATGTTCCGATGCTTGGGCCGCATGACCGTGAGCCGCTTGGGCATGATGTGCAGCGGTCTTGTGATCATCTGCTTCGTGGCTCTTTGCAGCTTCCTTGTGATGCGTAGCGGCGTGTTGGTGGTGATCCGCAGCCTTTTGGTGATGTTGTTGCATTGTTCCTTGATCTTTCGTTGGTGCTTGTGTCATCTAAATCCCCTTGAGAAAATCATCAAAATTACCGGTATCGATACGTCAAAAAAAACGTAGCCGAACAAAGATAAACCGTTAACGAAAAATCATGCGTTCAATAGAACGCATGTGCTCGGTAGGGACACAATTAATGGTTGCCCTTAAGGACTAGGAAATACCCTGTTGGACGAAGTCGCTACGCGGCAGGAGTGATAGATCCGGACTGTGAGCCGGTAAGTTGTTTCAGAGTTTGACTTCGTCCCTCGCCCAAGGGTTTGAATCACACGAAACGAGGTCACATCGCTATGGAAACACATACCGCGCGGCAAATTTCAAACGCAATTACGAACGCCACCTTCAGCACCTGAAGCTCAAAGCTGAACCGAAGACCATGACGCCTACTCACGCGCCACTCGACAGGCAGGCGAACGCTTCGATCAGAACATCGACGCCCTGTCGACGCAGAAGCTCTCGGAGTATTTCAGCGACGGCTGGAATCCCATTCGTGGAGCGCGGTCAAGCTGGACTTGTACTAACTGCGTTTCTACTACGAACATGTCCTGTCCAAGCCCGGGCCTGCACCCGGACTGGTCAAGCCACCACGCAGTCAACGCCTGCACGACATTGTCACGGTCGGGGAAATGCAGCCCTTGATTTGCGCGACGCGGGTGCTCAGCGTGCTCTTCTTCACCCTCTATAGTTGGGCCTGCGCCTGGCACGCTGCTTCAACGGTGGCGGGAATCGATATGGAATGGCTTGAAATGCTGCGCCGAAATGAGAATGATAACGACACTGATTCATCCTATCTCAGATGGGCATTTCAAATGAACGCACCTATAATTCCTCCTCGTTATTTTTCGAAATACCATTCATTTGGAGATCGGCATGGGGAAAGCGCACTACGAGCAACATCGTATTCAAAATATCGGGTGGCTTCGCGCGGCAGTACTCGGGGCAAATGATGGGATCATATCAACTTCCAGTCTCGTACTCGGCGTGGCTGCAGCGCATGCGGTGCATGGAAATATTGTGCTGACCGCAGTCGCCGGACTCGTCGCTGGCGCGATGTCGATGGCCACTGGAGAATATGTTTCAGTATCGTCCCAAGCCGATACCGAGAAGGCTGCAATTGCCGAGGAGAAGGCGGAAATTGAAAACGATCATGAGGGTGAACATCGGGAACTGACTATGATATACGTGCACAGAGGTCTGGACCGTTCTCTTGCGGCACAGGTAGCGCAACAGCTCATGGCGCACGACGCGATTGGCGCTCACGCGCGGGACGAGTTGGGCATTTCGGAGCTATCGACGGCGCGACCATTCCAAGCCGCGTGGGCATCTGCGGTAAGCTTTTCCGTTGGTGCCGCACTCCCGCTTGCCGTGACCGCATTGGTACCCGTTCAGGATTTGATGTTCTCGATGGTGTTCGCCACCCTTGGAGCTTTGGCGATTCTGGGCGGCATTGCGGCCCGCACGGGCGGCGCGGAAGTCCTTCCGGGAATAGTGCGCATCACCTTCTGGAGTACGCTGGCAATGTCGTTTTCGGTAGCGGTAGGGGCTGCCTTCGGCGCCATTACGTGATGGCGTTATGCCACCACAACACAGTTGCGACTACGACCTGGACCAAGTTGGTCCTGTCGGACCCGGCGGTGCGTCAGGCAGCTGCAGCAAGCGGTTTTTCAAGGTGATCGCGAGGTCATCAGCTCAAAGAAAAGTGGATCAGCATCACATCATCTAATTTATCTGACTTTCGTGCTTTACTTCTTGACAAATTTCCGGGATCATACGCCCGTTATTATTGAATGGAGGTCCAAATGAACTCAGGCAGTTGTAGGCGACCTTTCGGCTACACCGTATCGAACTGTTGAGACACGTTTTCGGACCAACCTGACCTTTGGCGTCCACTGTCTCGACACTCAATGACGAGGCAGTGCGCACGCGAACCAATTCTGGCATGCCGCCGGGATTAATTCTGTAGCGCCCTTCCAAAAAGATTAATTGCGATTTCCCTTCGCGCGCGTGCTTTTGCACGCGTGCTTTGGATTCTCGCCGCACATATATGCCGGATTTTTTCCGAGGCATCCGGCTGCGTGCGCACTAAACATGGAAGTAACACCAATGCACTACACAACACAAAAACAAAGTCTCTATGGAACGTTGGTACGGACCTCCCCGCGCGAGTATGACGAATTCGCATTTCGACCAACGCTGTTGATTGGCTCATTGCAAAAGATCCTAGCTTCACTGACACGCATGGTATCTAACAGTTTGGACACGAAACAATCTGCGCTACTGAGTATTGTCGGCGTCGTGCTGTCTGTGCTGATGTTTCCGTTAAATTCGCTTGCTGCAGACCTTGAAGCGACTGGCGCAACTACGTTCCGTTCGGCGGTGGATGAAGCGAACCTGATAGAGACGCCAGAAAAATTCAACGCCAAATTCCAAACCACCTGGATCGTGGCAGAACACGGTACTTTCAGAGCACCCTACAGCGGCGCGAATAGTCTGCTGCCGATCCATGAGAAGGCCTATACCTGGACCGTTACCGCGTTCTTAGGTGTTCGGCCCTTTGCCAATACTGAGCTGTATTTCAATCCCGAAATGATTCAGTCCGACCAGTTTTCTGGGCTACATGGTCTGGGCGGATTTAACAATAATGAAAATCAGAAGACGGGCGAAACTAAGCCGACCTTCTATCGCGCGCGTTTGTTCGTTCGCCAAACGTTCAACTTGGGCGGTGAATCGATCAAGCTCGAATCGGGACCTAACCAGCTTGCCGGCAGCGTCGACACAAATCGCGTAGTGGTCACGATCGGGAACATTTCGACGCCGGATATTTTTGACAACAACGCGTACGCTCACGATGCGCGCACGCAGTTCCTCAATTGGACGTTCTTTACCCATATCGCCTCCGATTTTGCGGCCGACGCCCGCGGTTATACGTGGGGCGCTGCGCTCGAATATTACGTTAATGACTGGGCGTTTCGGGTCGGCCAATTTACGCAGCCGATCGAATCGAATGGCTTGGCTCTGGAACGTAGTTTGACGCGCCATGCGTCGCAGCAATTCGAAATCGAGCACAGCCACAACCTGATGGGCCAACCGGGCAAGGTACGGCTATATGCATTTCGCAACCATGCCAAGATGGGCAACTTTGACGAAGCGCGTCTTTACGCCCAAGTTAATAGCAAGGACTCGCCAGATGTTGCCGACGTGCGGCGCAATCAAACGAAGACTGGTGCCGGCCTCAATTTTGAACAGCGTGTGAGTGCAGAGATTGGTGTATTCGGACGTGCTAGTTTCAATAACGGCAAGACCGAAACGTACCAATTTTCTGAAGTCGACAGGTCGCTGTCGGGTGGTGTTTCAGTACAAGGAGCGCTGTGGAGGCGCGAAAAGGATACGGCTGGCTTTGCGGTTGCAAAAAATGATATTTCGTCGGCGCATCGCTCATATTTGGCCGCTGGCGGCCTCGGGGCATTTATTGGCGATGGCATCCTGCCGAGCTACCGGTCCGAAAGGATATTGGAGACCTATTACAACGCTGTGCTAACGAATCGCATCAGCCTTGCGGCGGACTTTCAGCGCGTCGCCAATCCAGGCTATAACGCGCAGCGCGGCCCTGTCAGCATCTATGCGATGCGCCTGCATATCGACTATTGATACTCGTGATCGATAGCTGATAACGGATCACTGGAAACCGCGCATTTGCTGTGTCCGATGCGCACGAGGAGAAAGATATGGAAAACCGAATTCGTCAAATAGACCCCCAGGCCCAAGGCGCGGCCCTCGACAGCGCTCACGTTGGTGATATTCGTGGCGCGTTTGGCACCATTGCGTTAGCCGATACCGGCAAACGCAGCAGCTGGATGGCACGCTTTAAGACGCTAATGGCAATCATCGGGCCGGGCCTGATCGTTATGGTTGGCGATAACGATGCCGGTGCGTTCGGCACTTACACACAAGCCGGACAAAATTACGGCACCACACTCTTGTGGACCTTGATGTTGTTAATCCCAGTGCTTTACGTCAATCAGGAAATGGTGCTGCGGCTCGGCGTAGTCAGCGGTGTTGGCCACGCGCGCCTGATTCTCGAACGCTTCGGCAGGTTCTGGGGAGCGTTCAGCGTCGTCGACCTCTTCCTTGTCAACGCGCTGACGATCGTCACTGAATTCATCGGCATTTCGCTCGGTCTGACCTTTCTGGGCGTACCAAAAATTCCTGGGGTCATTGCAGCGGCGTTACTTATCATGATGGCTGTAAGCACCGGAAATTTCCGGCGGTTCGAACGGTTTTCAATGGTGTTGGTCTTCGCCAGCTTGCTGCTAATACCGGTATTTGTCATGGTGCATCCACCACTGAGTCAGGTAGCGCATGATTTTCTGGTGCCGTCGTATCCACAAGGCGCCAAGCTCAGTGACATCATGCTGCTCGTGATTGGGATTGTTGGTACCACAGTCGCTCCATGGCAACTATTTTTTCAACAGAGCTACGTCATCGACAAACGCATCACTACTCGCTTTATCCAGTATGAGCGCTGGGATCTGGTGTTAGGGATTGTATTGGTGATTATTGGTGCGGTCGCAATGATGGCATTCGCCGCCCACACCTTCGCCGGCAAACCGGAATTCGGTAATTTCGCGGATGCCGGTGCGGTGGCGACCGGCATTGCCAAATACTTCGGCAAACTGCCCGCCCAATTGTTTGCGATTGCCCTTATCGACGCCTGCATCATCGGTGCGTCGGCCGTATCGCTGTCAACGGCGTACGCCGTCGGTGATGTGCTCTCGACGAACCACTCGCTGCATCGCAAGCCAACGGAAGCGATCGGCTTTTACGCAGTCTATTTCACGCTCATCGTGATCGCTGCAGCACTCGTACTGATACCCGGCACGCCGCTTGGTTTGTTGACAAATGCGGTACAGACACTGGCCGGCGTGCTACTGCCAAGTGCCTCGGTCTTCTTGCTATTGCTGTGTAACGACAAAGAAGTACTGGGGCCGTGGGTGAATGGGCGCAAGCTGAATATTTTTACTGCGGCCATTGTCGCCATCCTCGTGATGTTGTCGATCATACTCACAGCGGCGGTGATCTTTCCTGACATCTCCAGTGAAGCGATCGTCGGCATTCTGGTCGGTGGCAGCTTGATCGCCCTTGTCGTAACGATTGCGGTAAAGATTATTCAATCAAAACGTCTGCAACCACTGCAGGCCGTGGCTACACGGTTATCAGTGCAAGACAGAACGCTGTGGCGCATGCCTTCACTGAATCAGCTCAAACCGATGAATTTGACCCTGGGCACGCTGGTGTGGATGGGGGTGCTACGCGGCTATCTGATTATTGCCATTTGCATGGTGGCGTACAAAGTGGTTCGAATGGCATTTGGCTGATTCTAACGACGCCAAAAATACATCGTTGTTGACAACTACCGGATAGTGCTTGAACGCGAGCTGCGCGAGGGAAGACGAGGGCCGCGTCGAAGCATCAGCATTCGCGGCTGTGAATGGGCTTCGAGAAGCGCCTAAATCTGGGCTTTACGCGCGGTTTTTGTTAAACGGTCAGGTGCTACTGGGACGCGGCTGGCTTGACTTTCTCACTTCTTGTGCATTAGGCCCGCTGGGAATGGGTTTCTCCCAGTGGGAGCCACGCAGTGCGGGGTCTGGGGCTGTGCCCCAGGGTGAAATCATGCGCAATGGCGCCCAGATTTGCGCGCTTTTACAAGCCCGCTAACAGCGGCTGCGATTTGACTGTATGAGCCGAAGACTTCCAGTAGAAGCACATGTTGCGCATTCTGGGGTTTGAGGTGCAGTGGAACGGAAAACCGGGTTAAGGCCGTGGGTTCGTGGCCTATTCGTCGCTCGCCGGATTGCGCAATGGCCGCAACTCGCCCTTGGCCACCGCGTCCGGTACCGAGAACGAATACCGGCCCAACATGTTGATGTGCTCATGCAGCAATGGCGACAGCCTGGCCACGTCCTCATCCCTAACCAAGAAGCCGTCCGCGCGCAGATGGCTCAATGCGGCCTCCATGTAGCTTGTGTTCCACAGCACGATCATGTTGAGCACCAAGCCGAGTGCACCGAGCTGGAGTTGTAAGCTGGAACCATCGAAATTTCCGCCGCCCGATTTCTTTGTCTAACGACCCACCACTAGGGAAGCGCTGATCAATCGACATTTTTGACACCGACGGCACGTTTCGAACAAGCGATGTTGACCAATCGCCGAGATGCGGCGTTGGCGTGGCATTTGCGCGGCGTTGGATGGGCTTTAGCCGCTAAATTATTACTGTGTTGCGCGCTTGGGCGCGCTTAAGACGCAACTCGGGTTTCAGTTATCGTGAAGCGTCGGCCGGCCAGTACCAAATTGGCGAAGCCGAACAGGGTAAACAGTTGTGCGGTGTTTTTGGCGAGGCCGCGATAGCGCACTTTGCGGTGCTGGAAGAGGTTCTTCACGACATGGAATGGATGCTCCACCTTGGCGCGCACGCTCGCCTTCAGATGCTCGAGCTTTTCGATCCGGCGCCCGAGCTTGTTTTCAGGCAGCGCCTTGCGCTTCGAGCGTTTCATGGCGACGTGCCACGTGACTGCTTTTCCCAGATTCTCTGGCCGCTTTTCCACGCCCTGGTAGCCTGCGTCGCCGAGTGCAGCTACTTCGTCGCCGTGCAGCAGCGCGTGCGCTTGCGTGACGTCACCGACGTTGCCAGCAGTGACCACAACGGTGTGCGTCAAACCCGACGCCGCGTCAACGCCGATATGGGCCTTGAGCCCGAAATGCCAGTCGTTTCCCTTCTTAGACTGATGCATTTCGGGATCGCGCTTCTTGTCCTTGTTCTTGGTGGACGGCGACGCCGCGATCAATGTCGCGTCGACGATAGTGCCCTCGCGCATAATCAAACCCTTGTCGGCCAAATGCCCGTTGATCGTTGCAAAAATCTTGGCCGTGAGTTCGTGCTTTTCGAGCAGGCGGCGGAACTTGGGGTATGGGGAGCAACGGAACAGAAACTACGGTTAAGCGTTATAGCTATATAGCTTCTTCCCAACTATAGATTTTTATATATTGCAGATTTTTATTATCTGAAAATTATAAGATTCACGCATAATTGTAGCGAGCTGCATTCAGCGGCTTTTTCGACCAGAATTAACTGCGCGCCCTCACATCAAACCAGAGATAGTTGCGAATGAACCCGCATTCAGCCGTGTTGGTGGCAATGTGTAGAAACACGTCTCTACACAAGCGAGGCACCAGGCCTCACCTGCGTGAATGCCGTTTTTTCAATAATTAGAACAAATGACGGATTCCGACCTGAACACCTGTTTCACTTTGCCCGGCGCCCGGCGTCAGAAAAGATCCAGTCGTGATGCTGGCACCGGCCATTTTGAACTGCGCGGTATTGGAATTATTTAAACGCGACGCAACGGAATAAAGTCGCGTGCGTTTAGACAGATCGTAATTCACAATCAGGCTGACTTGTCTGGCATTATTCCCAAAAGAAGAGCTATCCTTTATCAAGCCATAGCCAGCACCAATCGTCGTTACAGGGTTGACGCGATAGTCTGCAGAAACGCTATAAGTGTTGTGATAGTTACCAGGCGTATTACCTACCGGACCGACGGTCGGATCGTATTTTCCAGCAGGATTGCTGAGCGCGTTGCCCGTCGTCGCCGATATCACCTCATTCGCACGGAAATAGCCAAGATAGACTTTGCCGTGGCCATAATCTACATTCCCGCCGGCCATGAATTCCTGAACGCGATTGGTGTTGGTGGCATTTGCCGCGGTCAGATAAGCCAATGCGAAGAAAACAGGCCCCTGCTGGGTCTGTCCCGCCGCCTGATAGACCGCATTGCCTGCAATATTGCCGGCCTTTTCGCCCAGCGAGTAGTGCAATTCGATTTGTGAATTATAAATTTTCGGTGAAGTATAGCTAATGTCGTTATCGACGCGCGCCAGCCAATTGGAAAAGTTGTTGTAAGCAGACCCATAGGTTGCTGCCCCGAATGCATCCATATTGCCGCTATAAGCGAACATTGGTGTGTTCTGGCGCCCGGCGCGCACTTCACCGAAATTCCCTGAAATGCCGACCCAAGCTTGGCGATCAAACAAGCGGAAGGAATTTTGTTGTTGGCCTGTACCTGGATCAAATCCATTTTCGAGATCGAACGTGGTCTTGTAACCGCCGCCGAGATCCTCGTTACCACGGATGCCCCAGCGACTTGTCATTTCACCGTTGTTACCGAGTACCGTCAGTGAAGTGTGCTTACCTCCGACCGTTGACGATTGATAGCCACTGAACATATCGAGTACACCGTAAAGTGTTACCGAAGACTGTGCGAAAGCTGCTGAACTAGCGACCATTCCGAGCGATGCGGCCATTAATGTAATGTTGATATTCTTTTTCATAAGTTCTCCTCTTTTCTTATATATTTTTTTGACGCATTTCATTCAAAAGATGCTTGTATTCTTCTTCAGAGTGGGTGCGACAGGTTGATTCGATATTCTTTTTGGCGTGTAGACAACGCCATCATTTATCCTTCATGCGCGACAAGCGGTCGTCACGCACTTCGCGCTTTACTCACTTAAGGATGCGTCCATAAATCTCCAAAAAGACGGCGGTGCAATCGCTTTCCGCGCGACAAGCAGCCTCTACTTATCGCGAAATGGGTAATGATCGTTACAGCGCCGCTCGTAAAGTATTTACGAAGGTAGTGCTAGCGTATTTATTGAATAGCCAATCGGCGCTTGACAGTCAATGCCAAGGGCACCGTAAAGAAGAAGTGCGACATGAATCCCCCGATGATCACGACAGGATCATAGTAATTAGGGTGGTTGTCGGAGGCGATCATGATCGCCACATGCATGATGATCCAAGCAAACATGGCGTAAAAAAGCGCTACTAGCGTTGCTTCATAACCGCGTCGGCGAAAATACGGCCAAATGACGGCAAATAAGACACCCCAGGCACTTGAGAAAATAAAGTGGATGGCGATACCGATGATGTAAGCCCATAGGCCGATCGACTCTTGCACCTCTTTTCCGAACACCAAGCCCGTTGCGTTTCTAGGAATTCCAGCCAGTGGCAATAAATGCTGCGCTCCTACCCAAACAAGGGCTTCGTAGATCCAGATAACTACTCCGCCGGTCAAACCAGCGATCACTCCGGCGCGTATGATTGCTTTCCAACTCGGCATTTCTGAAGCGTATGATGTCGAAACACCGTTGCCTTCAACGCCGCTTATATGTATGTTGCTAGCCATGTCTAATCTCCTCTTTTTTATTAAAAAATACTGCCTTACAAACATCACGTTTCACCACATCCTTCAATTGCACGCATACCGCGTACACTTTCGAATTTTCGCCAGCGGACATTTGTGAAACAATGCCGCTGTCATTGATAATCGTAACTAGTCAGCGGTCGCATTAAGTACCGGTTGCGGTGCTGTCAATTCTCCTGTCATCTCTTCTTTACGTGCAAAAAGTAGTCGTTCCGCATACTCCTGCCATGACGCATTCTTTGGGACTTTGTCGAACAAGCCGTCACTTGCCAGCGTAGCGACCCAGTCAAGTTTTTCTGCGATGCCGACGGCCATCAGTGGCGCAAATCCGGCCTCGCGCACTGTGGCGGCAGATTCACGCATTTCTTCAGCCCGCCGCTTGCCATGCTGTACAACACGATTAAAGAAATAAGTACCTTGGGCCGACCAGTCAATTTGCGGGAAGGTTTCAGCTAGCGTCGGCAGCACCTTGTCGGCCACCCCGTAGTACAGCGCGGTGCTGTAGCTTTCGATGACCAGCGCCTCCAGACCTTTGATCATGATGCTGCGGCACATTTTGATTGCGGAAGCTACACCGATGTCGACGGCAACTATCGTGGCATCCATGCCCCAGGCGCGCAGCGCAGGTGCCAGCTCGCCGGCTCTTGCACCACCAAGAAGCATTGGCACTTTAATGCCATGCGGCGGTACCGAGCTCATCACCCCGGCTTCCACATAATGGCCTCCTGCCTCTTCAATGGCCTGCGCCGCCTGACGTTTAGTACCGGGCGAAGCCGAGTTCAGGATCGATTCGTGCTCGATGAACCGGGCGCTTAGAGAAGCT
>NZ_JBRIIQ010000018.1:0-64226 GCF_052976905.1 Glaciimonas sp. GG7
CTGTGGCTGCGCCTGCAAGGTCAAAAGCAACGTCAACTGTGGCTGCGCCTGCAAGATCAAAAGCAACGTCAACTGTGGCTGCGCCTGCAACTTCAACAACTACTGTTATTAGTTAAGCCGTTGACATTCACATTCAAAAAAACCGTTCGTACTGAGTAGCCCGTCAGGGCGTATCGAAGTATCTGTATGCGGTTGGTGCATCTGTTTTAAAACACTGACGTGTACGCGCCTAGCTCTACTTGAATCGACTTTATGCGGGTGTAATGCTCTAGCGTCGTCAATCCATTTTCACGACCTACGCCGGATTGTTTGTAGCCGCCGACTGGCATTTCTGCAGCGGATTCGCCCCAGGTATTGATCCAGCAAATTCCAGCTTCTAATTGATGTATCACGCGATGGGCGCGGCTGAGATTTTCTGTTATCAGGCCTGCGGCCAGACCGTATTCGGTGTCGTTGGCGCGGCGGATGACTTCTTCTTCTTCGTCGAAGATGAGGATGCTCATGACGGGGCCGAAGATTTCTTCTTTGACGATTTTCATTTCGTCGGTGCAGTCGGTGAATACCGTCGGCTGTACATACGCGCCTTGGGCGTAGTCGCCGCTTGTTTCGCGCTTGCCGCCTGTGAGTAATCTGGCGCCTTCTGTGATGCCGGAGTCGATGTAGCCTAGTACGCTTTCCATGTGCGCGAAGCTCACTAGTGGACCGAAGTTGGTGTTGATGTCTTGCGGGTTGCCCAGACGGATGCGGGTGACGCGTTCTAGTACTTTTGCTTCGAATGCAGTTTTCAATGATCTGTGGACAAACACGCGCGTGCCGTTGGTACAGACTTGGCCTGAGCTGTAGAAGTTGGCCATGACGGCGACGTCGGCGGCACGGTCCAGATTGGCGTCGGCGAAAACGATTAAGGGAGATTTTCCGCCTAGTTCCATGGTGACTTCTTTGAGCGTGGAGCTTGATGCGCTGGCCATGACTTTTTTGCCGGTGGTGGTGCCGCCGGTGAAGGATATTTTTTCTATGCCGGGGTGTTCGGTGAGCCACGTTCCGACTTCACGGCCGCTGCCGGTTAAGACATTGAAGACGCCGTCGGGTAAACCTGCTTCGGTGTAAATTTCTGCCAGTTTGAGGGTTGTTAGCGACGTAACTTCGCTTGGTTTGAAAATCATGGCGTTGCCTGCAGCTAGTGCGGGGGCGGATTTCCATAGCGCAATTTGGATGGGGTAATTCCATGCGCCGATACCGGCTACGACGCCTAGCGGTTCGCGTCTTGTATAGACGAATGCCGATTCACGCAGGGGAATTTGCTGGCCTTCGATGGAGGGGACCAGTCCGGCGTAATACTCAAGTACATCGGCACCGGTAACGATGTCGACATAGCGGGTTTCTGAGAGTGCTTTGCCGGTGTCTAGTGTTTCGATGGCGGCTAGTTCATCGTTACGTTCACGCAGAATGTCTACAGCCCGGCGCAGAATACGTGAGCGTTGCATGGCGGTCATGGCGGCCCAGATGCGCTGGCCTTTTTTGGCGCTTGCCACGGCGAGGTCTACGTCGGCCTTGGATGCGCGCTGGACTTCGGCTAATACTTCACCGTTGGCTGGATTGATACTCTGGAAGGTCGCGCCGCTGGTTGCATTGATCCGGCGGCCGCCGATATAGAGTTTCTGTAGTGGAAAAACTGCCATATAAAGCTCCTTTAATTGATGTAGTAAAACCGTTGATCAACGTTTGCCAGCAAGCTGCAAATCCAGATATTCGTAGGCGATATGCCGTGCTGCGGCGACATCAAATTGTTCGCCCGATAGCGAGCCGCGCAACCATAAGCCGTCGATCATGGCGGCTAAACCGCGTGCGGCGTGACGTGCTTCCGGTAGCGATATTACGCGCCTGAACTGCGCGCATAAATTGGAATAAAGACGTTGATCATTGACGCGTTGCAGACGTCTCAAGGCGGGTTGATGCATGCTTGAGGACCAAAAAGCGAACCACGTTTTCATCACCGGTGCGCTAATTTGATTGTCGTTAAAGTTGGTATCGATAAGCGCCATGAGTTGCGCACGGGCGGTGTCGGCGCTGCCGGTTAATACTTGCCGACGGCGAAGCGCATCGTCACTGAGGTCACGCAAAATATGCCGCATCGTGGCTTCCAGCAAACCGCTTTTGTCCCCGAAATAATGGCTGATGATGCCGGTCGATAGCCCGGCCTGACGGGCAATGAGGACGATCGTGGCGTCGGCCAGACCGACCCTGTCAATCACGGCAAGAGTGGCCTCGATTAACTGTTGACGCCGCAATGGCTGCATTTCGTTTCTTTTCCGCACTTTTTCTCCGTCTGACTAGCTGCGCTTATTGATGGTACTGAGCAAGCGATGGGTGAGTATAGTTTAGATTGATTGGACGTTCAATCAATTTATTGGGTATAAAAAAACCAATCCGGGAAAGATTGGTTTTTTTTACCAGGCTAGAGACTGATCGATACTAATCACTCAAGGTAGCAATCACTGGCGCATGATCCGAAGGTTGCTCCCACTTGCGCGGGACTTTGTCTATCACGCAAGCGGTGCATCGTGCGACCAATGGCGGCGACAATAAAATATGATCGATGCGCATGCCACGGTTGAGGCGGAATCCCATGCGGCGGTAATCCCACCAACTAAAGAGTTTTTCGGCTTGATCAAACAAGCGAAACGCGTCCGTCAACTCCAGATTTTGCAAGCGGACAAAAGCTGCACGCTCTGGTGGCGAAACCAGATTCTCGCCTACCCACGCGGCTGGATCGTAGACATCGCGATCTTCGGGTGCGATATTGTAATCACCCATCAAGGCCAGATGCGGATGCTGTTTGCGCTCGCTATCGAGAAAATCATGCAAGGCGTCAAGCCATTTCAACTTGTATTGATATTTATCGGACTCCGGCGACTGTCCATTCGGAATATAAGCGCAGACGATGCGTATGCCAGCGATGGTGGCGGTGAGCAAGCGTTGCTGTTCGTCTTCGAATATCGGAATATTTTTGATGACGTCGGTGATCGGATGACGCGACACAATGGCGACGCCGTTATAGGTTTTCTGGCCGCTAAAGACGACGTGATAACCGGCGGCTTCTATCTCTGCCCGGGGAAATTTATCGTCCGTCATTTTGGTTTCCTGAACGGCCAGAATGTCGACTGGATTATCTGTCAGCCATTGCAATACTTGTGGCAATCGTACCTTGAGGGAATTCACATTCCAGGTTGCTAGTTTTATCATTTTTTTAAAGCCTTATTTAATGCAATCGTATAGCGGCAATCGTACAGCGGTATGACGTTTATTTTCAGAGGCGTTGATGTTACCGCATTAATGTAACCAAACCTTGCACATGTGCACACGCGCTAAGGCAGTTTAGGCTCCACATGTCGTTGCTGCGCTGCGCCACCACCAACACTACCAAATTGTTGTCATAACATCACCATGCAGCCCATCCCACATGACCACCGCAATAAATAGTTAACCGAGATATCTCGGCAACTCTGACAGGATGCGCTCAGAAACAACGCTCAATACAATCATGCCGCGCAATCGTTCGAAAAACTGCCTTCCATTGGGTTGAATTGGTCGCGTCAAAATGCAGTTTTATCGCAAAAAATAATTACATTTCAATTGCCAGGAGTTGACGATACTTCATTCACTTCTGACCTTGAGTTCTCATTCTAAAGACCAAATCAGCATTGACGTTTATTCAACGTATTAATTATTATGAAAGTCAGATATTTCTTAGAAAAACCCAGGTAACAATCCATAAAAACCAAGAAATATATTTACGGTGAATGCTCAGCCAGAGGCTGAAATTCATATATTAAAAATGCCAATCAGGGAGTATTCATCATGAAAAAAACCACACTCAAGGCCATGTTTATGGTGGCTTCAGTCGCTTGCTACAGCGGCGCCTTTGCCGGGACCAGTAGCGCGACGATGACCAATACGGTCAACATTACCAACAACTGTACCGTTAGCGCCAACGGTATCAATACTAGCTATGATCCGGTCCTGGTCAATGCCACAGTTAGTCAGTCGGCCACCGGTACCGTCACCTACCTTTGTACCATCGGTTCATCTCCCGTCGTCACACTTGGACAAGGTACCAATCCAGCTACCGGTTCGGTTGATGCAGCCCCCATACGTCGCCTGGCTAACGGAACGACCTATCTTAACTATGGCCTTTATCAAGACCTGCCCCACACTATAAATTGGGGTAACACTCAGGCCACCGCACCTCTTCCCATCGTCTCTCTGGGAGTCTCCACGTCAATTAATGTTTATGCCCAAATTCCATTCGGTCAGGAAGACAAAGCTGGAACTTATACGGATAACGTCGCCGTCACTCTGACGTTTTAATAGTGCATCGAACTATGGCGGGCAATCTTAAAAAATGGCAAGTTGTGCTTGCCATAGGACTTTGCATGGGCTTACAAAACAATAGTATGGGATCGTCGTTTAACGCCAATCCGATCGGCTTCAACCTGAGCGCAGAACGTCCATCAGGAGTGCTGCAAATCAGTAATACAGGCGATGATCCGATACGCATACAAGTGAGCCCGGTTGAATGGAAAACCGATGGTCATGAGGAAGTGTTAATACCAACGGATGCCTTGTTATTGAACCCGCCGATTTTTTCGTTAGAACCCGGGAAAGTCCAATTTATGCGCTTCGGTATACGCCATCCAGATCGGGCCGATACTGAAAAAACGTATCGGCTATTAGTGGACGAAGTCCCTGATAACGATCCAAAAGCAAATGGCTTAAAGACTGTCCTGCACATCAGCATTCCGATATTTGTGGCACCAAAGACGCTGCAGGGAAAAATTTCATGGGAGTTAAAGCAAGGCAAAAACGGCTTGGTGCTAGACGACAATAATGACAGCAACGTCCATAGCAAAATTCTCCAGATCCAGATCAACAACACCGACAACCCAAACACTAATGACGGCATAAAGATTACGCCTTCGTACGTTTTATCTGGCCAACACAAGGAATGGTCGTTGGATAGTGGAAAACTCCATGCAGGCAAGGTCAAGCTCCACATTCAGACAGACGAGGCAGAGACGGATGAATACCTCACGTTGGAGGCTGACCAACTACCTGGTCGCTAGCCTGATCGTATGCCAGCCCCCGATTGGGGCGGCGGCCGACACGACTACGGCGGAACAAGAGATATTGTTGGCCGTTACCGTCAACGACAAAAAAATAACCGATACAACGCTTATTCTGGATTCAACCGCGCACGGCATCATTGTCCCGTCACAGTTATTGACCGATGCCAGATTGCGTCTGCCTGACGTACCAGCCATCGATCACAATCACGAAAATTATTACCCGCTCGATGCGGTATCCGGTCTACATGCCGAGATCGACACGGCAACCCAAACGCTCAAGATTGCGGCCGCGCCAACTGCCTTCATCAGCTCGGCGTTCAATGCCGCCGATCATCAGCGCCTGGTCGCGCAGGCATCGGAAACCGGTGCTTTTTTAAACTACGATATCAATTACGCCAAAGTCCAGGGCCAAAGCCAGGACAATCTTTCCGGCCTTGTTGAGCTGGGTATATTCAGCGCCGGCGGTACCTATACCAGTCGCTTCATTAGCACGGGTGTGAACGGCGAACGCACCACATTCAGGTTAGACAGCCAATACAGCCGCGATTTTCCGGAACGACAAGCAACGATGGTCATCGGCGATAGTATTTCCGGTGCCAGTGCATTTTCGCGTCAGGTGTACTTCGGGGGCGTGCAATGGAAGACAAACTTTTCAGCAAGCCCCGGTTTTGAGTCGATTCCCCTACCCACTTTCAGCGGTACGGCAGCTGCGCCATCAACCGTCGATATCTACGTAGATAACATCTTGAAACTTCGCCAGGCGGTCGATACCGGCCCGTTTTCGATTAACAATGTGCCGGTCAATGCAGGTGAAGGCAATGTGAGGATGGTGGTCCATGACGTGCTTGGTCGCCAGCAGGTTTACACCCAAAATTATCTGGCTAGCGCGCTGCTATTAAAGGAAGGCACGCAGAACGTGTCCTACGAACTCGGCGTACTACGCAACAATTTCGGCAACCAGAATAGTCGCTACGGTCAGGCCTTCAGCTCTGGCACCATCCGCTACGGTATGCGCAATGACCTGACACTTGAAACGCATGGCGAACTCACGCTAGATGGGCAATCGCTTGGGGTCGGCAGCGCTGTTGCGCTCGGCAATATCGGCCTGCTTAGCGCGGGCCTGGCCGCCAGTAATCACGCAGGCGGCAACGGCACCCTGCAATATTTGCAATTCGACCATCAAGGCAAAGATTATGCGTTGTCAGCACGCGCCCAGACTGCTGGTGCGCGCTTCTGGCAGCTTGGTATGGGCGATAACATACAAGCCCCGGCGCAACAGATTCAGGCTCAGGCCAGTGTGTCGCCAAACGACCACTACAATTTCTCTATCGGTTACCTCAGCCAGGCCAATCGGGGCACGGATAATGTTCGCGCCGTCAATGCCGGTATTAACTTCAATCTGCACAACAGTGGCAGTATCAGCGTCGGTTTTCTCAAGTCGCTCACGCAAGATCGCACGCTTTCGGCCAATGTGGTCTGGGTCATTCCACTGGGACATCAGAGCATGCTTCAGGTGGCGCTCAGCGGTCAAAAAGGCAGCAAATCTCTGAGTAGCGAATATCAGCAGTCCGCGTCGTCAGAAGGCGGTTGGGGCTTCCGCGCACGCAAGGGTGTCTACGACAATAGTAGTGAAGATATTGGCACTAATTACATCACCCCCAATGGCGAATACATGCTCAATGCCAATCGTGCCAATGGGCTCAGTAACGTGCAACTGGAGGCACGCGGCGGCATCGCCATGCTCGACGGCCATGTCCGTGCTACGCGCTGGTTGGACCAAAGTTTTGCCATCGTTGAAGTACCGGTCAAGCAAGCCATCGATATTTATGCCAACAATATCAAGGTCGGTCAGACGGATCAAAATGGGGTCGGCTTTATTTCCCGCCTGATCCCTTACGAGGTCAACGATGTGCGCCTCGACGATGCCGGTATTCCACTATCCATGACCTTGGATCTGGCACATAAATCGATCGTCCCCGGTCCCAGATCGGCCAGTCTTTTGACATTCAGCGCACAACATCATCAAAGCGCGACCTTGACCCTGACGGATAAAAATGGCACACCGCTCGCCACAGGCACGCTGGTGCATGTTAATGAAAATAGTACCGCTGAGGTCGCATTAAACGGACAGGTTTTCATACCCGACATCGCCTATCCGGCCACCATCGTCGTTGACAGTGACAACTACCATTGCCGCATGAAGATTGCTGAAACACAGACGGAGGCATTCCCGGTATTAGGGCCATTTGTTTGTAGCGAGGAGAGCAAATGAAATATCGATTCAAGTCTCTGCTATTGATTAGCGTATCGACAGGCGCACTGATGCTCCCGCTGAGTGCGCACGCGCTACTGGCTAGTTGTACGGCCTCCCTCGTCGGCGCAGGGATCGCATTTGGGTCTTATGCTTCGCCCGGCAGCGCCAATAGCGACAGTACCGGCACAGTGCGCATCACCTGTAATGGCGTCGGACTATTTGTCAGTTACACCGTTACTCTGGGGACCGGTAGCGGCAGCTACGCCAACCGCACACTAAAATCCGGCGCCAACTTCCTCAACTACAACATGTATGTCGATGCCACCCGCCTGCAAGTCTGGGGCAATGGCAACGCAGGCACCTACGCCTTAGGTAACAGCTATCTGATTGGCTTTGGTCCGGTGACCAACAATTACACCGTCTATGGCCGCATACCCGGCAGCCAGAGCAAACCAGCCGGTACCTATACCGACTCCGTTATCGTCACCGTTACTTACTGAATACTGGCGATCTGCTTTGATCGTGAATCAAAAGACGTCATCAGGACTTACGCAAAATCGTTCCGGCAAGGCAGACTTTTGATGCCAGTACGCCGTACGGCAAGGCGGGCGTCACCTGTAACGGGGTCGGACTACTCGTCATTTACACCATCATCTTGTGAACCGGAGGCGGCAGTTACGCCAACTGCAAATTGCTATCCGGCACCAATTTTCTTCGCTACAACATGTATCTCGATCCCACTCGCCTTCAGATCTGGGGCGACGGTAGCGCAGGCACCTCCACGGTCACCATGCCTACACGCTTGGTCTCACTTCGGGGACAACCCCCTTCACTATCTTTGGCCGCATCCCGGGAGATCAGAATCAAGCCGCCGGGACGTGTACCGATACGGTCATCGTCACTGTCACTTACTGAGACTTACTGAGCTCAGTGCGGCCTGCATCAATTGGGCCGCTGCGCTATGATCGGTGCTTGCGTTTTATCGGCCTTCGTTTTAACCCACCATCTACAACCCATTGGAGAATATGAATGATCTATGAAATGCGAACCTACTACTGCGCACCAGGACGACTGCCCGCACTCAATGATCGCTTTGCGACGATCACACTTCAGTTCTGGGAGAAATACGGGATACGGCAAGTCGGGTTTTGGACTACGTTGGTCGGGGCGAGTAACCAGACGCTGACTTACATGTTGGCGTGGGAAAGTTTGGCGGAGCGCGAAACAAAATGGAACGCGTTTGCGAGTGATCCTGAGTGGCTGGCTAAACGCGCAGCAACCGAAGCGTCGGCGATCATCGTAGAAAGAATTGAGAATCAGTTTCTGACACCGACGTCTTACTCCGCCATGCGTTGAACCTGGAAACACATTTTATTCAAAGCGGTATCAGCACAATGATGGATCGACAATGGATCAACAACGACGTTGATCCATTTTTTTGACCGCTAACGATCACCGTCAACAACTACATCAAGCGTATTTTTCAAACCGCGCGCAGCAAAAAAACGGCGCAAAATTCCAGTCGAATAGTGACTCGCCACACCCGCCAAAAATGCGCCGAAATCAGTATGTGCACTGGCATCGGCGCGATCCGAAATAGTCCGCAAGACGGCGTAAGGCACGCCATACTCAAAACATATTTGCGCCACAGCAGCCCCCTCCATCTCCACAGCCAAAGCATGCGGCAAGGCCGATAAAATACAGTCAGCCTTGATGCTATCGGCGACAAATTGATCACCACTGACAATCATCCCGACATGCAACGCTGGCTGCGCTATACCAAAACTCTTACGCACTTCGGGCAACACAGCATGCTGCAAATCTTCTCGGAGAAAGACTGCAGCAGCAGCTGTAAGCTCGATGCCAAGTGCACTATGTGCGTCAAATGCAGACATCCCCAATAGCGGCACCTCGTGCTGCGCAAACAACGGACGCGCGTCCAGATCGTGTTGCACCAAACAATCGCCGACAACGATATCGCCGACCTTCACCTGCGCCCCGATGCCACCGGCAAGACCGGTAAACACAATTTCGGTAACACCAAACTCCCGAATCAATGTCACCGTCGTCGCCGCCGCTGCGACCTTGCCGATTCTGGCAAGCACGACCACGCACTGTTGCCCATCAAAGGTGCCGACGTGATAATCGCGCATACCGATACGTTGGACGTGATTACCACTCTCTTCGGTCATGGCGCGAATCAATGCGGCGACTTCATCGTGCATCGCCGCTACTATTCCAATCGTCATTTTCTTTCCTGTTTTCTGTTGACCGTCGCAACAATATCGTCACTGATGCGGCGCGAGTTCATGATCGTGGTGTGTATCGACGGCACGACAATCAAAGGAATGCTGCCTAATTGGGTTTCCGCAACGGTCAGAATGCCATCATTGAGTTCATCGCCAAAGGGCGACCAGCGCCCACGCGGGCCAGCGCTTCCGGCATAAATGGTCGTGGGGACGGTGGGCATGGGCAACTGCGCGATCCACTCGCGCTGCGTCAAAAGCTGGCCCATCTCTCCCGTCATCAACTGAAACAAACGCCAACGCGAAAAGGTGCGCGCTATCCGACTAGCCTGCATCGGCGGAGCCAGAAAAAAACAGGCTTCCGGCTGCTGCGCCAGTCCTGGCAACACCGCCCGAATCAACACGCAACCCAGCGAATGACCGATCAAAATAATGCGCTGTCCTTTGCTGTTACGAGCGATAAATTGATGCAGACGCGCCACACACGGATGCCAGCGCTCGAAGGCTGCTGAATAACCAAACACTGTCGGGCGCAAACCTGCGGCACGCAAACGCCCGGCAAGAATCAACATCGACAACGGCGTGCGCCCCATGCCGTGAATCAGAATGGCGCAGATGGGTTGGTCGGTTGGATTGGCGTCATTTGTGGTGACAGCATCGGTGTTCATGATGGCGCTTATTTACTCCGCTTATGTGTAAAGCTTATCTATCACGTTTCTGCAATTGTTTTTCAAACGCAACATCCAGCTTACTGATCCGCTTAGGGGTTTGCGGTCCATACGCATTAACGAACTTGACAAAGGCATCGAGCTCCAACGGCTCGCTGACCCGAATGGGATCGGCTTCGCCTGCGTTTTGCGCAAGAATAAAATATTCGCTTGCCGTTCGAATCATCGAATAGCGGTGTTCGGGACTACGTGCATTGAGACGCTCGACGGCGTAAGTGGCACGGGTTGATCGCATTGATTGCTCCTTAGATAGTGCGAAGACTCTGAAAGCGCACGCGCTGGCTGGTAATCGGATCTTGAAACGCAATCGATTTCGCCAGTAATTTCAGCGGCGACGAATAGTCATCGCCTTTGCACGGCTGGTTATTCGGGTAAAAAATATCGTTAACAATCGGCATCCCCAGCGCGGCCATGTGCACGCGCAACTGATGTTTCTTGCCGGTCAGCGGATGCAATCGATACAGACTATTTTCCCCGCGCTGTTCGATGAGATCAATCTGCGTCTCGGAATTAGCCTCACCGTCGACCTCCTGCATCCGAAAAAAAGGCGTGCCCTCCACCATCCGGCTCCGATGCACCAACGGAAAATGCAACTGCGGCATAGTCGGGGCCAGCGCCTCATACACCTTATCCACCAAACGCTGCTGAAATAGCGATTGATACGCCCCACGGCTAGCCACATCGCAAGAAAAAATCATCACCCCGGCGGTTTCGCGATCGAGTCGGTGTATTGGCGTGAGCTCAGCCAGACCGGTTTTCTTTTTCAGTCGCACCAGCAAAGTCTCATGCAAAAACCGGCCCGCCGGAATGACGGGCAAAAAATGCGGCTTATCGACCACCAGCAAACGCGCATCCTGATACAGAATCACTTCTTCAAACGGGATCGGGGTTTCGGCTTCTAACTCACGATAATAATAAAGACGACATCCATGCCGATACGACGCAGTCGCCGTCAGCCGCACGCCGCGATCGTCCATCACCTCACCCTTATCCATGCGCGCCATCCAGACAGCACTGGCAATCGCAGGAAAACGCTGCACCAAAAATGTCAGCATATCCGGCCAATCCCCAACCGGCAGCCAGACATAACTGGGGGCGACGCCATCAACGACGGGTAATGGCGGCGGCGGATGTCCAGCGTTATCGCTGACAACGAAAGGCATCAATCCAGCATTCGTCATCGCAGCACCAATTGCCAGTAACCAACATCGAGCCAGGTTGCCGATTTTCTGCCGACCTCACGAAAAACGCCGACCTTTTCAAACCCCATTTTTTCATGCAACGCCACGCTTGCCGGGTTCGGCAACGCGATCCCGCCAATGACGGTATGCACCGACGACTTACGCAATTCTGCCAACAAGGCGCGATACAACATCATCCCCAATCCTTTGCCAGCGGCAGCATCAGACAAATACACCGAACTCTCCACCGCATGCGCATACGCCGCCCGCGCCCGCCATTTGGTGGCGTAAGCATAGCCGTGAATCTGCTCGCCTTCAGCGCAGTCTTTAACGCATACCAGCCATGGAAACGTCGCCGTGATATCCGTGATCCGCTGCGCCATGTCTGAGGGCGTAACGATCTCGGTCTCAAAGCTGATATTGCTGTGCAATACGTAGGGGTTGTAGATGCGGCAGATAGCTGCGGCATCGCCAGGCGTTGCTGTGCGGATGATATGGAACATGGTAGTCAATGAAAGAGATATATCAACTGGCGATCTGGCTGCATCAGGGATCGAACCAGCAAGATGGCGCAATAATAGTGCGCTATTGTTGCCCAACGAATCAAGCGCTATGCAATCAATCATGCACCAAGCTATGGTCCGCTGGTCAACGCAGCAAAATTTAACCAGTCGACACAGGATTTATGAAGAAAAGACGATACTGTATCTTCAAATTGATCGAATAATAGCTGACTATTAGTCAAGAAGTCGGTGAAATATGGATTACTCAGGTCATTTTGCAGCCGACTCCCCTAAGTCCGACAGGCTCCTCGCCTGTGACCGGCGAGCCAGAACCATAGTGAGTTTTGTGTCGAATAGAAAATTATTTTTATTCGATTATTAAGGCAAGACTGATTATCTGACTCTTGAAAAATAGTCAAAATGGCTATAACCAAATATTCACCGTTTAGCGTTAAAGCACTTAATTGCTTGATTTAAAAGGCTATTTTTAATTATTGAATCATATTTTAGATTTGTATTAAAGCACTCAAGCCCAATACGGAACGTAGCGCGCATAGCGAGTTGAATTCGAATCCGAATCGTCCTGTTTGATGAACCCGGCCTCTCTGGTAGCGCTAATGACAAGAGAAACCGAAGCAGCCTTTGATTCTGTGACCTTAAATCGTTCACGCAGGGTCTGATTCGACATGCTCTGGTTGCTCACATACAACAAACAGCAATGTTGATAACAGGCCCGAATACGGTCTGTCTTGCTCATATCGGAAAAATCCTTATGCGCAAATAAAATAGCAGCGGTACGCGTTTCTCCCACCCGAAAATCCGGTGCAGGCAACAGATATCTTTCTGCTGCTTGCACTACCTTATCGATGCCACTGCCTTTTTCTTCGCAAATCCCTAGTCGTCGCATAAAGTCTGCCAGCCGTTCGTTACGCGAACGAAATTCATCAATAAATCGATCTATCTTGATGGTAGGTATTCCAGGATTCGATATTTCAACCCGGTCTGAATACATTTCGATCATCACCGAAGCCCCAGTAATGCTGAAATCCTGATGTACCAGTGCGTTAGCAATTAACTCTCGCAGCGCCTGCCGGGGAAACATCTTTACTTCTTCGCGCACGACCTGTTCAACGAAGTGATTTTTTGACGCCGATGAGTGCACAAAACCGAGCAAACCCTCAAATCCAATGGCATAACCCTGCAGGCCGGTCCTCTCATTACGCGTCTCTAGTTTATTCACGCCTTCGTAAATAACTACTCGCGGTGCCTTGCGCGCCAACTCCGGGGAAAATGCATCAAGACGCTTGGCAATCAAAACGGCGGCAAGATTAGTAATTATCCAGCCGCCATCTTTTGCATAAATCAACCCCTCACTAGCCAAGCGCTCCAGCACGCCATCACGGCTAGTAGGATAAGGCAAGCCCATCAGATCAAACAACGCCTGCGTATCCAGTAACGCCACAACATCATCCGGCCCGGCATCCACTTTGGCTGCAAGGGAAAACCAGTCCGGTGCACCCTCATCAAAAATACGCCGTAGCTGATCAGGCGTCATTGGCGACAACTGCTCGCCAACTCGCATCAAATACGCGCCCTCAAAATTCAACAGCTGACCTGTCGGGCGCGACGGGATCTGAAACACCAGCACCCTGCCATCCGGATGTTGTAATTCTTGAATATCTACACGAAAATTCAGCGCTTTCAGCATTGTGGATTTTGTGTCGCCAATGTTCAAAAACGCTTTGGTATTAACTACCTGGTGCGGTAATTTGTCGCTGACCCCCAGCACCAGATAACCGCCACCCTCGTTCGCAAGCGCCACGCAATACTTGAAGAGCTTGACTATCTCGTAATGCTGCTTGGCTTCCTTGAATTCGAGATGTTCGGTTTCCGGCACGCCATCGAGCCAGCGCTGGAGTTGGTCGAGAGCGATCATGCGGTGGCACAAAGTGATTTTTTGATGTCTTCGATCATGGCAGGGGCTAAATAGTAAGTATTGCCGCCAGCCCTGACTCACTCCTAGAGGGCTAGCGCCTCACGAATCTGCTGCAACGCGCCCGGGTCTTCAATCGTCGTCAAGTCACCCGGATCGCGGCCTTCGCAAATTGCCTGTATCAAACGGCGCAGCAATTTTCCAGAGCGGGTCTTCGGCAACAAGCTCACGAAATACACCCGCGCAGGCCGGCCGACCGCGCCGATTTGCTTGTCAACTGTGCCCATGATGTCTTTTTCCATCTTGTGTCGAGCTGCGTCATCGATCAATCCACTGGCATCCTTGAGGATCACAAACGCCACTGCAACCTGCCCTTTCAACTGATCCTCCACGCCGACCACCGCCACCTCGGAGACATTGGAGTGGCTGGAAATACTCTCTTCAATTTCCCGCGTGCCTAACCTGTGACCGGCGACGTTGATGACATCGTCGGTACGTCCCAAAATAAAATAATAGCCATCTTCATCGCGCACGCCCCAGTCAAAGGTGGAATAGAGCCGACGTTCAGACCCGGACCCGGACCAATATGTGCTGATGTAACGCGCATCGTCTCCATAAATAGTTTGCAGACAACCGGGCGGCAACGGCCCTTCGACCACCAGCACGCCTTTCTCGTTGGCGGCGCATAGTGCGCCGGTGCTTTCGTTGACCAGTTGGATGTTATAGCCGTACATCGGCACGCCGGGGCTGCCCAGACGAGTAGGTTTGTCTTCGATATTTTTGGCAATCGTCATCATCGGCCAGCCGGATTCGGTTTGCCAGTAATTGTCGATAACTGGCACGCCGAGCCCCTCAGCAATCCAGTTTGAAGTCGTTTCGTCTAGCGGTTCACCGGCCAGAAACAAGGCTTGCAGCGACGAGACATCGTATTTTTTGAGTAATTCCGGCGGCTGCTTTTTTAAGACCCGAATCGCCGTCGGGGCCGAGAACATGTGCGTGACTTTGTATTTTTCGACGATGCTCCACCAGACGCCACCATCGGGAACAATCGGCAATCCCTCGTACAGAATCGTCGTCATACCGGCAATCAACGGTCCGTAGACCAGATAAGAATGACCGACTGCCCAACCGATATCAGCAGTACAGAAAAAAGTACCGCCTGCTTTGCCGCAAAAAATATAATCCATCGAAGTCGCCAACGCGACCGCATGACCGCCCACATCGCGCTGCACGCCTTTGGGTTTGCCGGTGGTACCGGAGGTATAAAGCACATACGACAGCGCATTTGATTCCAACCAGACGCATGGCACGTGCGCCTCCAGATGCAGTGCGCGTTGCCCGGCGTAATCGAGATCCCGGCCAGCGGTCATCGGCATATCAGCCAAGCCGCGATTGACCATTAAAACGTGGTTCGGTTTGTGCGATGACTGCGCGATGGCGTCGTCCAGCAAACCTTTGTAGGGCATCACTTTGCCGCCCCGCGACCCGGCGTCTGCCGAGACGATTAAGACTGGCTTCACATCCTCAATCCGCGTCACCAGACTATGCGCGGCAAAGCCACCGAATACCACAGAATGCACCGCGCCTATCCGGGCGCAGGCCAGCATCGTGAATATCGCTTCGGCGATCATCGGCATGTAAATCAACACGCGGTCGCCCAGGCCGACGCCCAGCGCTTGCAGAATCGCTGCGGTGCGGATGACCTCGGTCTGGAGTTCGCCATAGGTATAGACGCGCTCAGTATTGGTTTCAGTCGAAATGGCGATCAGTGCCGATTGCTCGCCACGGGTAGCGACCCAGCGATCGACGGCGTTGTGGCACACATTCGTCGTGCCGCCGACAAACCATTTAGTGAAAGGGGGATTGCTGTAATCGAGCACCTGGCTAAAGGGATGATGCCAATCGATTCTTCTGGCTTGCTCGGCCCAGAAAGTGTCTGGATCGTTGATTGAACGTTGGTACAGGCTAGCGTAAGTCATGCTGTCTCCTTGCGTATGTGGACGAGGCCTGAAAGCACTTGCGAACGCAGCGCTTGTAGCGTTGTCCTTATTAGAAAATCGATTGCACAGATGCTGCTATTTTTATTTTAGTGACAGCAAAAATCGATACGGATACAAAAAGAGCGCTATACGGTAAAAATTACTTTATAGCGCCCCGGTTAATACAGTTAATACCTAGATTTAAATGACGTACAGATCCATGTATTCATTGACGGCCATTGCTTCAAGCTTTTTCTGATCCAGCGATACTTCCAGAATTTTTTGCTGTTGCTTGACCGGGAACTGACGCGCCAGATTAATTTTGAACTTCTCTTCCAGTAATGGAATGCCTTCTTTGCGGCGACGTGCGTGACCGACCGGATATTCAACGACGACTTCTTTGAGTTTCTTACCGTCTTTGAATTCGACCGTCAATGCATTGGCAATCGAACGCTTCTTAGGATCGTGATAATCCTTGGTGAAGGCTGGATCTTCCACACAGACAATCTTGTCGCGCAGCACGTCGATGCGTTTGTCGGCGGCGATGTGATCTTCATAATCACCGGCGGTCAGACGACCGTGAATGAGCGGTACGGCAACCATGTACTGGATGCAATGATCGCGATCGGCTGGATTGTTGAGCGGGCCTTTTTTGTCGATGATGCGGATGCAGGCTTCGTGCGTGCGGATCGTAATCTTCTTGATGTCGTCCACTGATTTACCGGCTTTTGCTAATTGCTGGTTCAATGTCATCGCCGCTTCAACCGCTGTTTGCGAGTGGAATTCGGCTGGGAACGAGATCTTAAAGAGTACGTTTTCCATCACATACGATTCGTATTTACGTTGGAATTTAAACGGCTGGCCTTTAAATAAGACGTCATAAAAACCCCAGGTTTTAGCGGTTAGCACCGATGGATAACCCATCTCGCCGGTCTTCGCCATCAAGGCCAGACGCACCGCACGCGAAGTAGCATCGCCCGCCGCCCACGACTTGCGTGAGCCAGTGTTTGGTGAATGACGATAGGTGCGCAACGATTGACCATCCACCCACGCCAGTGAGACGGCGTTGAGTGTTTCTTCACGGGTTAAGCCCAGCATTTCGGACACAACAGCGGTCGAGGCAACTTTGACCAGAACAACGTGATCCAGACCGACTTTATTGAACGAATTTTCCAGCGCGATACAGCCTTGAATTTCATGCGCCTTGATCATGCCGGTCAACACGTCTTTCATGGTTAACGGCTTTTTGCCAGCGGCCACTGCATTGCGTGAGAGCCAGTCGGCAGTCGCCAGAATGCCGCCCAGATTGTCCGACGGATGGCCCCATTCAGCAGCCAACCAGGTGTCGTTAAAATCGAGCCAGCGGATCATCATGCCGATATTGAAGGCAGCCTGAATTGGGTCCAATTGAAATTGCGTACCCGGTACTTTGGCACCGTTGGGCACGATCGTGCCCGGTACGATGGGGCCCATCAATTTTTTGCAAGCTGGATATTCCAACGCTTCCAAACCACAACCCAGCGTATCGATTAAACAGTTACGCGCAGTGTCGTAGGCAACTTTCGAGACAATTTTGTACTTGGTGACGTAATCGACGATATCGACTAGTACCTTGTCGTATTTTGGGCGGACGTTGGAGATATGAGCAGACATTGTTTTCCTTGTTGTTGAATGATTGATGCTGGTATTTTGCTAGTATTTAACACTTACTTGTTACCGAAACGCATTAGTACATTACTTTTACTGATGATCACTATTTAGGCTCAGCGCACGTTGCATTCATTTGCTAATTGTGCCCCCTGCCGGGTATTGAGCAACATCGACTTGGCGGGAATCTGTATCCAGACCAGACCGCTGGCCTGATTTTCGAAACGTACCGCACCGGTAGTGGTCGAGACCGGCAACATCGCGTATTTAGTGCCTCTCCAGGTCAGGCTGACATCGTCTTTGCTATCGGAGACAATCTCAACTTTATTCCCCTGCGCGCAATTAAATGCGCCTGTCACCAGCGTCGCTGGCGCAATCCGTGCTGCGGCTGTCGGCATTGCTTCTGCCGGTTCCCGCGTCTCAGACAGCGGCACCGATGATCCACATGCCGCCAGCAAAGCGGTCATCGCTAGCGCTGCGGTGGCGGTAATCATTCTGGCTGCTGAATGCATACTCGGATTGACTCCAATCTTTGGCGCGTTCATATACATCTCCTGAAAAAGTATGAGGGCGGACGGCAATTGGCTACCGATACGTCCACCTCTATTCAGAATGTCAGGACGTTTATTTTCGCTCGCCAATTGGTACAAATTTTAAATCTTCCGGACCCACATAATTCGCCGACGGACGAATAATTTTGTTATCGATGCGTTGCTCGATCACGTGCGCAGCCCAGCCTGAGGTGCGCGCAATTACAAACAAGGGCGTGAACATTGCGGTTGGCACATCCATCATGTGATACGACACGGCGGAGAACCAATCCAGATTAGGGAACATCTTTTTGATATCCCACATCACCGTCTCAAGACGTTCGGCGATATCAAACATCTTGGTCGTACCGGCTGCTTGCGACAAATTGCGCGCCACTTCCTTGATCACCTTGTTACGCGGGTCGGAGATGGTATAGACCGGATGGCCGAAACCGATCACGACTTCCTTGCTCTCTACACGTTTCTTGATATCGGCCTCAGCTTCATCAGGATTGTCGTAACGCTTTTGTGTTTCGAACGCAACTTCGTTGGCACCGCCATGCTTAGGCCCGCGCAATGCGCCGATGCCGCCGACAATCGCAGAATGGATATCGGCACCGGTCCCGGCGATAACGCGGGCCGCAAACGTGGAGGCGTTAAATTCATGTTCGGCGTACAAAATGAGCGAGGTGTGCATCGCTTGTTCCCACTGCGCCGATGGTTTTTTACCGTGCAGCAAATGCAGAAAATGCGCGCCTATCGATTCGTCATCGGTTTCAACATCAATGCGCTTGCCGTTCTGGCTGTAGTGATACCAATACAGCAGCATCGATCCCAGCGACGCCATCAAACGGTCCGCGATATCGCGCGCGCCCGGGGTGTTGTGATCGTCTTTTTCCGGCAAGACGCAACCCAGCACCGAAGCGCCGGTGCGCATGACATCCATGGCGTTCGATGATGCTGGCAGTGTTTCCAGAGCGGCTTTCACACCCGCTGGCAAACCGCGTAAGGATTTGAGCTTGGCTTTGTAGGCCTTCAATTCGGCGCTGGTTGGCAGTTTGCCGTGGATCAGCAAATGCGCGATTTCTTCAAATTGGCAGGTATCGGCGATGTCCAGAATGTCATAGCCGCGATAGTGCAAATCGTTGCCGGTTTTACCGACGGTGCACAAGGCGGTGTTGCCGGCGGTAACGCCTGAGAGGGCGACCGATTTTTTGGGTTTGAATGGTGTCGGTGCTGTATCGACAGTGTTTTGCTCACTCATGCAATTTCTCCTGATGGTGGATGTACTAGGGTGCGTTGACATATCAATTTAAGAAACCCGTTCTTACTGAGTAGCCCAAAGGGCCTATCGAAGTACACACCTGCGTGGGTGATTCTTCGATACGGCACTTCGTGCCTACTCAGTCCGAACGGCTTGATGAAATTTTTATGGCAATAAAATGCGTCACAATTACTTCGCTTTTTGCTGTGCAAATAACGCATCGAGCTTTTGTTCAAAATCGTAATAATTAATCCGTTCGTACAATTCAACCCGGGTCTGCATCGTCTCCACCACATTCTGTTGCGTGCCATCGCGACGCACTGCCGTGTAGACATTCTCAGCCGCTTTATTCATCGCCCGAAATGCCGACAACGGATACAGTACCAGACCGACATCGACGGTCTTCAACTCTTCAACCGTGAACAACGGCGTCGCACCAAACTCGGTAATATTGGCCAATACCGGCACTTTGAGTGCAGTGGCAAAGGTTTTATACATCTCCAACTGCGTAATCGCCTCAGGAAACACCATGTCCGCGCCCGCTTCGACGTAGGCCATTGCGCGATCCAATGCTGCATCCAAACCTTCGACCGCCAGCGCATCGGTACGCGCCATGATCACGAAATTCTCATCGGTACGGGCGTCTACAGCGGCGCGGATACGATCGACCATTTCTTGTTTGCTGACGATCTCTTTATTAGGACGATGACCGCAACGCTTGGCACCTACCTGATCTTCGATATGCATCGCCGCCGCGCCGAACTTAATCAACGATTTGACCGTGCGCGCGACATTGAAGGCTGATGCGCCGAAGCCGGTATCGGCGTCCACCAGCAGCGGCACGTCGCAGACATCGGTAATCCGGCGCACGTCGGTGAGCACGTCGTCCAGACTCGAAATACCCAGATCAGGCAAACCAAGCGAGCCAGCAGCGACACCGCCACCGGACAAATAAATTGCCTTAAATCCAGCGCGCTTAGCCAGCAGCGCATGATTGGCGTTGATGGCACCGATGACTTGCAATGGCGACTCGTCTTGCACGGCCTGGCGAAATGCTGCGCCTGCGGAATAGTGGGTCATGAATTTACCTTGTGTTTGTTGAAACTGTTTCAGTTAATCGGTCTACGTGCGGTCTACGTTTGATTTGCATTCCATTGCAATCACCGTGCCAGACAGAGCAAAGCAGCCACAAAAACTAATATTATTGTTAAAAATCAATAACTTAAACTATCTATCCTCTATTTTTCTCTGTTTTCAAATCAGGCGACCATGTTCCAAATAGGGTTACAATCGAGATCTGAAACGTTTATTGAAACAAATTGCAACACTCAATGAAACAAGGCCGCCATGTCACGACCATCCCTGCCGTATCGTCAACCGTACCGTCAGCCATCCGGCAATCCCGACAACAACGACAAACCCGTCATCTGGACCGTCTCAGTCTCGCGCCTGTTCGATCTGTTCCGCGACATTACGCTGGAGTTCGATCATCAAGCCAACATCATTCCTATCAATCTCGGCTTTGAAGACGCGGTGCAACACATCCGCGAACGGCTCACCACCGAGCGGTGCGACGCCGTGATTGCCGCCGGGTCCAACGGCGCGTATCTCAAAAGCCGGTTGTCGGTTCCCGTCATTATCGCCAAAGCCAGCGGTTTCGATTTCATGCAAGCCCTGGCGCGGGCACGCAAAATCTCCCCGCATCTGGGCGTCATTACGTATCAGGAAACGCTGCCGGCATTGCGCGAATTTCAAACCATGTTCGGGCTCAATATCGCTCAACGCACTTACGCCACCGCCGAAGACGCACGCGCCCAGATCAGCGAACTCAAAACCTTAGGTGTGAAGGCCATCGTGGGGGCCGGGCTGATTACCGATCTGGCCGAAGAAGCCGGTCTGGCGGGGATCTTCGTCTACTCCGCCAGCTCGATCCGGCAGGCCTTTGACGATGCGCTGGAAATGGCGCACATGACGCAACTCGAATCCTCACGCGGACGCGGCGACCAGGTCACCGACACCTTGCGCACCAGACACGGAATCAACGATTTGCGCGGCAACTCTGCGGTCATGGAAGATATTCGCCAGACCATCGTGCTGTATGCCCGCTCGCCAGCGACCGTGCTGATCCACGGCGAAACCGGCACCGGCAAGGAGTTGGCGGCGCAAGCGATCCACCGCGAACATCCGCACGAACACGGCGGCAAAATCGCCGCCAAAACCAACCGCCCCTTCGTCGCCGTCAATTGCGGCGCACTGGCCGAATCGCTGCTCGAATCGGAACTCTTCGGTCATGAAGAAGGCGCATTTACCGGCTCACGCCGGGGTGGCCGGGCAGGCTTATTTGAAGCGGCCAATCGCGGTACTTTATTTTTAGATGAGATCGGCGAAATGCCGTTGCCGTTGCAAACCCGCTTGCTACGCGTATTGGAAGAACGCCAGGTGGTGCGCGTGGGTGGCACGCGTCCGATTGCCGTTGATGTGCGCATCATCAGCGCCACCCATTGCGACCTTGACGAACGCGTGCGCGAAGGCCGTTTTCGCGCCGATCTGTTTTATCGCCTGACCGTGCTGCGCTTGAATCTGCCGCCTCTGCGCGACCATCCCGAGGATCTGATCACCCTGGCAGAATGGCGCTTAAAGCATGCATTAGCGTCGCTGGGCGTCGGGCCGCATCCGAATCTGCACGCCGAACTGGTGGCCTGCGCACCGCTGTTGGCGGCGTATGCATGGCCTGGGAATGTACGTGAATTGCGCAATCTGACAGAACGGCTGGCGTTGTATCTGGCGGCCGAACCGCTGCAAGCGCTGACACCCGCGTTCATTCTGCGACTGGCACCGGAGCTGGGTGCGACCAAGCATGGTGCACCCGAAAACTACCGCAATCCGGGCGCGACGTTACCACCAGAAGCGCCGACCGAATCGATCGAAAAAGTACTGGAACGCTTTGCGGGAAATCGTGAAGCGACGGCAAAATATCTGGGTATTAGCCGGACTACTTTGTGGCGTAAGTTGAAGTAATTGGATGGAAGCAATACTGAAGAAAACCGTTATTCAACGTTGCGTGCAAATTGTTGAATCGCGTCGATGAACGTTACCGCCTGCTCGATTGCCCATTTAGTTTTCTCGGCGGTGACTTCATCACCAGTGTAATCGGCGATTAAACGCAGCCTATGTACCTGATTCAATGCTTTTCCGAACTCTACTGGTAATCGACCTGTTTTAACCAAATGCAGGCTAAAGGCTGAAATAAGGCCACTATGCGTTTTTGTTACCGTCGTTTCGTCTGTCTCACCAATCACATGCAAAGCGAATCGGGCGGCATCAAACATACTGTAATAAGCACGATTACAGGCACCCTCCGCATCGCCATCGGTGAGTAACAATTGCGCCGATGTGATCGCACGTAGTGCTTTATTGATTAGATCATGCGGCGTCAAAGTCGTATCCCTTCACGAGCAATATTGCGTAGTAAAACGGGGTTGTTATAGTTTTCCGGATGATCCCACTCGTCTTCCCATACCGGCAGAGCTTCAATCAATACACCTGTTTCCAATAAAACGTCGTAAGCAATATCGGCCATTGAGAGCACTGTATCGAGGAACTGTCCGCGCTGACCACGCAACAGAACCGCAACATCGGCATCACTATCAGGGCGGTAGTGATGCCGCGCCCGGCTACCAAACAAAATGATGCCCGTTACTGGGTATTGACGCGCCACCATGGTCGCAAATACATTCACCACGCGCGCCGTATCGGGGTCCATTTCAGCATTTTTTAGCAATGATGTACCCACGATTATTTTCCTTGCATTGGCTAGCTGCGGTTGAGATTCAAAAATCATATAGATGCTGAGTGTAAACCACTCCTGCAAACCTGATAAAGCTCTCTTGACATGTATTACAGAAGAAAAAGGCTTGATTATGTTTGCAAAAATCAAACCAATACATGCCGAACTTCACGAAAAAACTGATTGATCTTAGCCTCAATACGCACATCAATCATCTCATCAGGATGCATCCCATTGGGACAAACAAGGCGCGGCGTAGTACCAAAGAGGCGGCAGATCAGTGGTCTATCATCGTAGACCTGACAGCCGTTTTCGCCAAGATGCACACAGGTTAAATCGGCCAGCGCGGTATCATGCGCGGCCTCCGTTTTGAAGGGTAAGTCCGCCATTTCTTCGGACGAAGCCTTAACCGGTCCGCAGCAATCGTGGCAGCCGGGGACGCATGCAAAGGTGGGAATACGGGAGCGGAAAAATCGGATTTTTTGGCTGTTTTTTGTCATGCCGTTTTCTCCATTACAGAAAGAAACAGCGACGATCCCAGCAAGCCATCGAGCCAGCGTATGACGTGCGGGTGAGGACTGGGGCTGGCGTAAAACCATGCTTTGTCGACGTGCGCAAATTGTCGGATAAACGGGACTATGGCGATGTCGGCAAAGCTGATCGTCTCGCCCATCAAAAACGCTTGCGATGCGAGACGATCATTTAAGACCGCCAGAAATACGCCGCCCTGCTCGCGATAATAGTGCGCCGGAAACTCGGGAAAGCGCTCCGCATATTTATAGCGATCAAGATGCTGTTTGAAAGGGCCGTCGTTTTGCGCAATCAAGGCAGCCGCCTCTGGCGACAGAGCGGCGCGACCGTCCAGCCATTGCTGCGGATCGTTGATCGCCAGCGCCCATTGCATGATGTCGAGACTTTCGGCAATCACGGTGCCGTCTTGCAATTGCAAGACCGGCACCGTGCCTTTGGTTGAGCAATCCAGCATTGCCTGCGGTTTATTGCGCAGGCTGACCTCGACCATGTTGACCGCAACCCCGCTCATTTTCACGGCGAGACGCGCGCGGATGGCGTAGGGACAACGGCGAAAGGTGTAGAGCGTGGGGAGGGCTGGCATGATTTACTCGGTCTCAATGAGCTTGTCATTTTACTGATGCCAGCCAGTTTGGTGCGATTTAACCCAGGTTTAGTCGTCTTTGGCCCCTGCAATTCCCAACTCCTGAATCTTGCGGGTAATCGTATTGCGGCCAATACCCAATCGAATCGCAGCGTCGTTTTTACGGCCATGCGTATGTTTCAGGGCGATTTTGATGAGCGCTGATTCAAACTGACGGCCCAACACATCCATGACATCGGTGTCGCCATTGGCGAGCATGCTCGCCGCTTCGGCTTCCAGCAGGTTAATCCAGCTGCGGTCAGGAGGTGAGGATATGGCCTCAGATTCAATCGCCGAGCTTGCATGGGATGCGGCATGCTGATCGGGCGCTATCGATACTGATGAGATGGCGTTGGCAGCTGCGTCAAGAATGATCGGCTTTTCATTTGCGGCGATCAGTTCTTGCGGTAAATCTTTGATTTCGACCGTTTGGCCCGGGGCCATGACGGTGATCCAATTGCAGAGATTTTCTAGCTGTCGCACGTTGCCGGGCAAATCGAGCGCGCTGATAAACCGCATCGCCCCTTCGGAGACGCGTTTGCTTTCGACGCCGAGTTGCTTGGCGCTTTGTCCGAGAAAATGGCGCGTCAGAATCGAGATATCTTCACGCCGCTCGCGCAGGCTAGGCAAGCGTAGACGGATCACATTGAGACGGTGATATAAATCTTCGCGGAACAGACCTTCACGGACGCGGGTTTCCAGATTCTGATGCGTGGCGGCAATCACGCGCACGTTGGCTTTGAGCGATTGATGGCCGCCGACGCGGTAGAAATGCCCGTCCGACAGCACCCGTAACAAGCGCGTTTGTAAATCGAATGGCATGTCGCCGATTTCATCGAGAAACAGCGTGCCGCCTTCGGCTTGTTCGAAGCGACCGCGACGGGATGCTTGTGCGCCGGTGAAGGCTCCGCGCTCGTGACCGAACAATTCGGATTCGAGCAAATCCTTGGGGATCGCCGCGGTATTGAGGGCAATAAAAGGTTGCGATGCGCGTGGGCTGTGCTTGTGCAAAGCGCGGGCGACAAGTTCTTTGCCAGTACCAGATTCACCGGTGATGAGGACGGTGACATGCGATTGCGAGAGCCGCCCGATGGCGCGAAAAACATCTTGCATCGCCGGGGCTTGCCCCAGTATTTCGGGAGTTTCGGCGCTGGCTTGTTCGATATTGATTTCACGCAAGCTTTCGGTCAACGCACGACGAATCAGCTCGACCGCTTTTTCCAGATCGAAGGGCTTGGCCAGATACTCAAAGGCCCCACCCTGAAACGCGGCCACAGCAGAATCAAGGTCCGAGAATGCGGTGATGATGATGACCGGCACGCCGGGATGCTTGGCTTTAATGACTTGCAACAACTCTAATCCGGATGCGCCGGGCATGCGAATGTCGGAGACTAGTACTTGCGGGGTGCTCGATTGCAACGCTTCGATTGCATCGCGTGCATTAGAAAAACTCTTGGTGACCAGATTCTCACGCGCCAGCGCTTTTTCAAGCACCCATCGTATCGATTCGTCGTCGTCAACAATCCAGATTGGTTTCATTTAATATTCTCGGCTTTAATCTTGCAGTTGACATTCTGAGGTACAGCACTGCAGGCTGCGGCCAATTAAGGCAGCGGTATCAATACCCTGAAATCGGTATATCCCGGCCGACTTTCGCATTCGATCACCCCCATGTGTTGTTGTACAAAGGTTTGTGCCAGTGTCAGCCCCAAACCGCTGCCCCCATCACGCCCTGATACTAGCGGATAAAAAATACGTTCTTGAATGTCGACTGGGATGCCCGGTCCGTTGTCGATGATATGCAAGTCTAATGCCAGCCGATAACGGACCTTGGCCAAGGTGACCTGACGCACGATTCTGGTCTGAAAAGTCAGATCGGCGTCGCCGCTGTGGATGCGATCGGCCAAGGCTAGTGCGGCATTGTGGGCAATGTTGAGTATGGCCTGGATGAGTTGTTCTTTGTCGCCGCGAAATTGCGGTATCGACAGATCGTAATCGCGCTTGATAGTCAGGCCGTGCGGAAACTCAGCCACGATCAGACTGCGCACGCGTTCGCAGACTTCGTGAATATCGACGTCATCGACGATGTGGGCCAAGCGATGCGGGGCTAGCAAACGGTCTACCAGAGTTTGCAGGCGATCGGCCTCTTTGATGATGACTTGCGTGTATTCGCGCAATTCTTTCAAATGCCGCTCGGGCAATTCCAGTTCGAGCAACTGCGCCGCGCCGCGAATACCACCAAGGGGATTCTTAATTTCATGGGCGAGATTGCGGATCAACTCCTTGTTGACCTGACTCTGATCGAGCAAGCGCTCTTCTCGCTCGAGCTTGAGTTGCTGAACGTTTTCGCGCAATTCGATGAGAACGGGGGTGGCAGGATTATCGAGCGCGGTGGCAATGGTATCGACCCATAGAGGATCACGCCCGAGACGATCCAATATCAAATCCTGGCGCAAATCATCAAACTGGTGCGCGAGTGCGCGCTCAAACACGGCGGCGAGCTGCGCGCCATTTAAAAACAATTCGGTCAGCTTTTGCTGTCTGAGCGCTTTGATGGAGCTTTCCAACAAATTTTCTGCCGCCGGATTGGCATAGACGATGCGCCCTTCCCGATCTAACAACAAGACTGCCGAGGCCAGTAACTCCAGTCCGTCGGTCGCAGTCGGTACAGTCACTTTGATTTGCATAGAAAAATCTCTTTAGCGTAAAACGATGGGGGCAACGGTGATGCAATTTGGTGCAGGCGGCTGCGCGCTTTCGGCCATCGTAGTTAAAAAAACAAAAGCCGCAAATGCGGCTTTTAGGTAAGCAAAGTTGATACCACTATCTAAGTAACAACATTGAGCATCATTACATGCGTTTGCTTGAATTACTTGAGATTGGACAGTTCTCTGTTGAGAGCGTCAATATTGCTTTGGGTGCGCGTCAGGTCATCTTTCATGGCGGCAACGCGTTCTTGATATTTGGCATAGTTACGCTCATTACCTTGACGTTCGGGAACACCGTTGTTGTAGTCTTTTTCCAAGCCAGACAATTTCTGCTGCTCGGTCTTGAGTTCGTCTTGCAAAATCTGGCGCCGATCGTTATCGCGTGCCTTTTGCGTGCCGCCATCTACTTTAGGAAAATCCGCAGGCGTCGCTGTTGCCGGTTTATTGACCGCAGCGGCAGCTGGCGGGCGAACCGGGGCGGCGATCGTCAATGGCGGTAAATCAACTTTTTTGCAGCCTTTGGTGTCACCGGTATTTGTGTACTCTTTGGTGCCATTCGAATTGATACAAAGATAGATATTATCGGCTTGCGCGGCGCTGATGGCACTGAAGGCTGCAACAATGAGCATGCCTGAAATAAGGTGTTTCATAGGTTCTCTTCACAATTCAATGAAGCCGATAGTTTATGTCAAACACTGCACCGACGAAAACAAAAGGACGGGAAAAGTATCCTTTTCCCGTCCTTTTTACACTACCTTAATGCAAATTAAAGTCTGTAATTTACAGCGAGTAGTACATATCAAACTCAACCGGATGCGTCGCCATACGGAAACGTGTGACTTCTTGCATTTTCAGTTCCAGATAAGCGTCGATCATGCTGTCGCTAAATACACCACCGCGGGTCAGGAACTCGCGATCGTTGTCCAGCGCTTCCAATGCTTCTTCCAGTGATGCGCAGACAGTTGGGATCAACTTGTCTTCTTCTGGCGGCAAATGGTACAGATCTTTCGATGCTGCTTCGCCCGGATGGATCTTGTTCTGAACGCCATCCAAACCAGCCATCAGCAATGCTGAGAAGCACAGGTACGGATTCGCCAGTGGATCTGGGAAACGGGTTTCAATGCGACGACCTTTTGGATTCGGCACGTGCGGGATACGGATCGAAGCCGAACGGTTACGGGCCGAATAAGCCAGCTTGACCGGGGCTTCATAGCCTGGGACCAAACGCTTGTAAGAGTTAGTACCTGGATTAGTAATCGCGTTGAGCGCTTTTGCATGCTTGATGATGCCGCCGATGTAGAACAGGGCGAATTCCGACAAACCTGCATAGCCGTCGCCTGCGAACAGGTTTTTGCCATCTTTCCAGACCGATTGGTGCACGTGCATACCAGAGCCGTTGTCGCCAACGATAGGCTTAGGCATGAACGTTGCCGTTTTGCCGTAAGTGTGGGCAACATTCCAGACCACGTATTTCAGGTTTTGAGTCCAGTCAGCGCGCTCAACCAAGGTTGAGAAGCGGGT
This sequence comes from Glaciimonas sp. GG7, assembly GCF_052976905.1. Classification (NCBI taxonomy): domain Bacteria; kingdom Pseudomonadati; phylum Pseudomonadota; class Betaproteobacteria; order Burkholderiales; family Oxalobacteraceae; genus Glaciimonas; species Glaciimonas sp. GG7. The sequence goes on from NZ_JBRIIQ010000018.1 coordinate 28,561, forward strand.
ACCGATTTCGTTTTGACCAGCGCCGGCAACTTCGTGGTGATGGACTTCAACCGGGATCCCGAGGGATTCCAGAATCAGACACATTTCCGAGCGCATGTCTTGGAAGCTGTCGACCGGTGGCACTGGGAAATAACCGCCTTTAACCGTTGGACGATGACCAGTGTTGCCATTTGGCAGCTTGGCACCAGTGCTCCACGATGCTTCTTCGGAACCGATCTTGACGAACGAGCCCGACATATCGGCATCCCAACGGACGCTGTCGAAAATGAAGAATTCTGGCTCCGGACCGAAATAAGCGGTGTCGCCTAAGCCGGATGATTTCAGATACGCTTCTGCGCGCTTGGCGATCGAGCGTGGGTCACGGTCGTAACCTTTGCCGTCGGACGGCTCGATCACGTCACATTGCATAAACAATGTGGTTTCTTCCATGAACGGATCGATATTGGCGGTGTTTGGGTCCGGGATCAGAATCATGTCTGATGCTTCGATACCTTTCCAGCCGGCGATTGAAGAACCATCAAATGCATGACCGGACTCAAACTTGTCCATATCAAAATGGGAAACAGGAACCGTTACGTGCTGTTCCTTGCCTCTGGTATCGGCAAAACGAAAATCAACGAACTTCACTTCGTTGTCTTTTACCATCTTCAAGACTTCTGCGGCCGTCATTGCCATGTAAAACTCCTAGTGTCAGAAAGTAACTGCTAATGTTGTCAAATATGATGCAAAAATTGGGCTGCGGTGCACCGTCGATCTCTCAGGCAAGCAAGAGCGAGACATTCGAACACCGATATAAACATGAAAACGATACAACTGAATTCAACCGAGGATGATAGCAGAATCTATGCCACCATCCGGCGCTATACACAACCTTATGCACGGGGTCTGTCTGGCCCTGTATTTGCTTGTTTTACTGTCTATATCAACAATAAAAATAGTATTCGGCAATGATAGGGACACAGTTATCGACCCATGTTGGGGCGACAAAAAATTAATGCACTTAATAAGTGCATTAAAATTTCAATTAATCATATTTGATCCATTTTGGTGCGCATCTAACCTGACAAATAGATGTCTTCTCTGAACCTATTCCTATTCAAGGCGAACGACCCGAAACCCCAGGTTCGTCGGTGAACCGCGCCACCAGTAATTAACGCGAAATCCCGGACGACACTGCAACAAGGGATTGCCCGCTGCACCGCCGCGAATGCCCGGCGTTTTGCAATCGGCATGAAAGTCACTCGGGTTTTCTACACCCAGCGCACGCAGATCCGGCGGGAAGCAATCTGCCGTCCATTGCCAGACATTACCCACCATATCGTTGAGGCCGTAAGCATTGGGCGGGTAGCTGCCGACCGGGCCAGGAGCTGCGAACTCACCTGATGCATTGCACAGTGCCAGTGTGCTGTCGAAGTCATTACCCCATGGCCAGGTGGTGTTGCTGCCAGCACGTGCAGCGTATTCCCACTGGGCTTCCGTGGGCAAGAAGTAATATTTGCCGGTTTGCGTGCTCAGCCACGCTGCATAGGCCAGCGCTGCGCTCCACGATATGCCGGTTACCGGTAACTGTTCCTTGCCTGCAATGACTTGAAAATGATGATGTTGACGTTCAATGTCGGCACAGCCGTGCGCGCGCGGCACCAGGAATCCAATACCGCTGGCGTCTGTATCTCCAACCGCGTTGAGAAACGCGACGAACTCGTTATTGCTGGCCGCATCTTTAGCGATAGCAAACGGCGTTAAATGCACCTCATGCGGAATATCGCCGATGGATGTAGCGCCGCCGGGCAAGGCGATCATGACGGGGCCAACACGTTGGCCGTCATTGAAGGTATCGCGAAATAATGACAATTCGCGGTTAACTTCTGCAAAGCCGGTGACCGATATTGCCAATAACAAAAGCAGTAACACGGCGTGCGCTGGCCTGGCGCTCATGGCAAAGTAACTTCAGCGGTAATCCCCAAATGGTCCGATACATGATTGCGCCAGGCAACCCATTCTGTGGCCGGGTACACCTGAGCGTTCGCCAAAGTGACCGAGGGCGTATGCACAAAATGATCGTAGGGCTGGCTCAATGCGCCTGCCCGGGTCAGACTACTGAGCAGATTAGGTTCGATGACAGCGCCGGCTACTTTCAGATGATCGAAACCGGGGTCACTGGCTGACATATTCCAGTCACCGCCGATAATGATGTTATGGCCCGCGTCCGGAGGAGGCGTATTACCGAAAGTGGCGGTTTTCAGGTTGGTATAAAACCTGGCGACATTTTCTACTTCAGCACGGCGTCCACTGACCGTCTTGCCCCATACGGCATGGAAATTCCCGATCAGAACCTGCTTGACTATGCTGGAGCCGTCCGGCGTGATGTTAAACAGTAGCGCAACGGGTGGGCGCATATAGTCATCAGGCGGCGTTGCTTGCATCGCGTGATTGGCATAGGCCACAGTAGGGCCGCCGACACGCGGCGTGGTTCGGTACAGGGTGAGGTAATACTCCTTATAAGCATTCTTGCCATAGGGCCCCATAGACACCCAGCCGACGCTCCCCGGAAGGACACTGCATGGTGGCGCGCCGCTGCTATCGGCGACCATGACTTCTTTCATGACTTCTTGCAACACGGTGATATCTACGGTCGCCATTTTGATGTTTAACTCCTTGCATTTGTCAGCCGTCTTATCGCCGTGACCAAAACGCAAGAGATTCTGAGAATACATAATAAAATCGCTGGCAAAAACCGGCGGAAGGATACTGGTGTTCAAGAGGATCACGAGCGCCAAAAGAAGTATTTTTCGCATGATGCAGTTCTCATAAAGTGGGAGCTTGCCTGTCCTGCCGTAGCGGCAGATCGATTTGTCTTCGCAAGGCCATTGATGAATGGCTTTGCGCGACAAGTGATAAGCAATGTAAGAAACTTAGCGTCCGGATGTAAGTGTCGTTACGGTTACGGTAGCGATTGCGTTACGTGAAAAAGCAGGGAAATGCGCTGCGCGAAAAACCGCGATGCTCTTTTTGATGAATAATAGTTTCATCGTTTAAATCATTTTTTAAGGAGACAAACCATGCCTACCGTCGCCAACTTGCTGGAAATGGGCCGCAAACGCGGTCAAGAAGAAAAATTGACCTATGCCGGGGCGCTCACTGCCGCAGAAACATACGCACTACTGGAGGAAAGCCCGGGGGCGCTATTGGTCGATGTGCGCACCAATGCTGAACGCGACTGGGTCGGTCGCGTTGCCATCCCTGACAAACAGCATGCGGCCATCCAATGGACGCAATATCCGGGTGGCGTGCAAAACCCGGATTTTTTAAGCCAATTAGCCCAGGTGGCAGAAAAAGGGACGACGCTGCTCTTCCTGTGTCGTTCGGGCGTGCGTTCGCGTTACGCTGCGACACTGGCAACGGAACATGGCTATACCAATTGCTTTAATATTTTGGAGGGCTTCGAAGGGGATAAAGATGCTGCCGGACATCGCAAAACTGTCGGCGGATGGTGCAAGGCTGGTTTGCCGTGGATGGGGGCTTAGCGGTATTTAAGTGGTACTGCAACATGTAAAACAACATCGCCCACTGACGTCTCACTGATGTCTGAGTGGGCGATGTGGCTATTGACGATCATTTCTGTATTGTTATTGCAGTCGCACCGGCATCACACTGGCATCGCACTGGCATATACATGAATGATCTTTAAGCTTGTCATCGACTGATGGCATGGGGTGCATTTTTTTATACTCTGCGGGAGATTTTCCTGCACTTTTAGCTACCCGCCTTGCACCAGTGGACGCCCATCACACATACAACCCAATGGCAGTAACTTTTAGCCTCCCAATGACGCAATCGCCACGCGTGCTGCGGCCAAATCCCAGGCGGCATGACCGACCGTTTTAAATACCGGCAACGTTTCCATGCGAGGCAATGCTTGCATCAATACTTCGGGCAACGCGCGCACCGCTGACCAATCCACTTTCGCTTGCAACAAATCCCCTGCTTCGAGCCTGGCACCGGCCAGATAGTCCACAACAATAGTGCGTGTGTGCAATAGTTCGACAGGAAACTCAACCATATCGGGCTTGAATGCCCCGACGCCAATGGCCAGAGTATCTGCACTGATATGGGCCGGGATAACGGCCGCTGTCGAGGTCGTCAGAGCAATGACAACATCGGTCGCTGGCAAGGCTGTCTCGAGTGTGTCAGCGGCAATCGGATGGATCGTCAGGTGCGGATAATGCTGCTGCAACGTCGCACAAAATGTCTTTGTTTTAGCCAGATCACGCGCAGCAATCCAAAACGTGTTGACGCCAAAATAGTCCACCAGCGCCTGGGCATGGGCCGCCGCCTGGACGCCAGTACCGATCAGCAACGCCGATGTCGGCTTGCGTGGCAGCAACGTTTGTATGCCCAGCAAGGTCACTGCCGCCGTGCGACGCGCGGACACCACCGGGCCGTCGAGCAACGCCAGACGCCTACCTGTGCCGGTTTCAAACACGATCAATTCGCCCTGAATGGCGGGGAGTTGGTGACCGGCATTATTAGCGTGAACGGTGATCAGTTTGGTTACGCTTAACTCAGCGCCGATAGCGGGCATGCATAACAGCACGCTGGCTGCATCGATCTCAACCACCATCCGCTCCGGTGCGTTAATGTGGCCGTCGCGCAACTGCTGTGCGGCAAGCGCGATGGCCGGGACCAGGGCGCAATACGGTAAGGCGGCTTCGGTTTGTTGCGCATTGAGGATATGCATATTGACTCGACCTTTCAGCTTTAAATAACGTATAGCGTAGATAGCGGGACTGGATTAGCGTAAAAAGAATCCTAATGGAAACGGATCACTCTCCTCCAATACCCATTGATTGAAACCCATGATATGGGCATTGCCGGTCACTTCGGTCAATACGGCATCAACATCGCCGACCTTGGTGGTGCCGATAACGCGCACGCTAAAGCAACTGCCGACGATGCTTTCATTGACCAGCGGCGTATTGAGCGCTAAGCGGCCTCTTAAAAATAATTGCGCAGCGCGGCCCGAGGTGCCGGTGCCGGTTGGCGAACGATCGACTTCACGGTCGGCAAAAATACAGACGTTAGCTTGATCAGCGCTCGGATGATTCGGTGCGCCATCGATAATCGTGCCGTACAGCGTATTGAGACCGGACTCGGTCGGATGCTGAATCTTGACTTTGGCTTTTACTGCTGCTTTCGTTTCTGCGCCGAGTTGAATCAGCGTGCGCACTTGCTCTGGCTTGACTTGCACGTTGGCCTGATCGGCGTTGATGTAGTAATAGAAAGCACCGCCGAATACGATATCACCGGTAATTTTTCCGAAACTGGTTGTATCGACTTCGACATCACGCTGATAAATAAAGGCTGGAACATTGCGGAAAGTAACGTTGCCTACGCGTACGCCATCCCACTCAACTTGCGCTTCAATAAAACCGGCTGGCGTATCGAAGCCTATCCGGGTCAACGGGATTGTGCGCTCAACATGGTGCAGCTCGACCAGCACTTTCCCCAACGCAATGATGCCGTGTCCGCACATATCGCTATAACCTTCGTTGTGTATAAATACCACCCCAAAGTCAGCTTCCTTTGTCACCGCTGGTAATAAATAGGCGCCATACATATCGGCATGGCCGCGTGGTTCATTCATGAGAAATTGCCTGACATCGTCACGGTTTTTTTCTAGCCATGCGCGTCGTTCCAGTATCGTCTCTCCCGGCACTGGCGGCAGGCCGGACGTCACTATGCGCAAAGGTTCGCCACCGGTGTGCGCATCGACTGTGTGGATGGTCCGTATCGTGTTCAACATAATGCTGTCCTCTTAATTAATCGGTAAGACTGAATGAATCCGCACATCAACATCACAAATGAAAATGTCGTCCCCGAAATCCGGGGACGACATTTTTAATTACTAGCCAGCTATAACGACCATTGCGGTGCCGCCATATAAAAGCTAATTAATAGTTGATTAATAGCTGGTCAACGCAATCGGCAAACCATCCTTGAAGTGGAACACGGTCACCGGCGATTGCTTCAGATCATGATTGGCATCAAATTCATACATCCCGGTGACGCCTTTGTATTTAATCTTCGACAATGCGGCAACGTATTGTTTCGGCTCAACTGAATTAGCCTCTTTCATGGCCTGCGCCACGACCATCATGCCGTCATAAAACGATGCAGCATAGGTTTGAGCAGGACGATTGAAGCGCTTCTGATATTCATCCGCAAATACCTTGCCGCTGGCGAGTTTGTCTAGCATCGCGCCGCCTTGGGTGCAATAGACCTGATCAGTAATGGCGTCACCACCAAGTTCTCCCATTTGTGGTGCGCAAATACCGTCACCGCCCAGAAACTTGATGTTACTCAGACCCAGTTGCTTCATCTGACGGATCATTGGACCGCCTTGTGGCGAATAGCCGCCATAGAAGATCGCATCAGGTTTTTTCGATTTGATTGAGGTCAGGATAGCGGTGAAATCAGTCGCTTTATCGTTTGTAAAATCATTACTGACGACTTTCATACCGTTCGCCAAAGCAACTTTTTTAAACTCTTCTGCCACACCTTGGCCGTAGGCTGTACGGTCATCAATGATAGCGACTTGCTTGAGTTTGAGTTCCTTTGCTGCATACAACGCCATCTTGCCGCCTAGCTGGCTATCGCTGGCTGCGACGCGGAAGACGTTGTTGAAGCCTTGCAGGGTGATTTTCGGATTCGAGGCCACCGTTGCCATCACGATACCGCTGTCGTTATAGACTTTTGATGCAGGGATAGTCACACCGGAGTTATAAGGTCCGATGATGGCCTTGACGTGCGCATCGGCAAGTTTTTGCGCAACATTGACGCCTTGGCGTGGATCTGCCTGATCGTCTTCCATCTGAACTTTAAACTGAATTTTTTTACCGCCGATCACCAAACCTTCGGTATTCAATTTGTCGATTGCCATTTGCAACCCGCCTTGATTATCCGTACCTGCTTGTGCCTGGGGACCTGTCAGCGGACCGCTGAAACCGATCTGCACTATTTGCGTCTCCTGCGCCATAGCGATTGCCGGGAGGGCTGCTAATAACACCGTCAACAATTTAGTCCGTGCGTACATGGCTTTTCCTTTCGTCTGTATTTATATGATTAATTCTTATGATGGGCGTGCAACCGGTGAGAGTGCGGCTCTCATAGTTCCATTTGCAGTTCGCAATCCTAGCAGGGTAGCCACCAGATTTAATTTTTTTGTAATACAACTTCCCCATAGATTCAATGGTGAAAAAGGAGAGATTGTAGTGTTTTCCACAGGAAAAAATGTCGCTACCGAGCAAAAAAAGCTGGTGATTAATCGCCTGAGAAATAGGCTATTTTTGTAAGAGTATTAATGACAATCGGGGACGTTCTGATCCAGATAGACCTCAAAAGCAACATCATTGACCCATCTCTTGCGCGCAATCGCCCAATAGTCATTCAAACGCCACTCGTCCATCAAATCCACAACAACACGATGCAACGCGTCGTCCTCCGGGCGCAGTACCCATACCAGACGGGTCATAGTTCCTGCCAACGGCAAGCTCGCAGAAAACTTTTTCCACTCAGGCAGCTTGAGCATCTGATCCAACATGCCAGCGTCGTGCACGGTGGCGTCGCAGTTACCGACCCGCAGCGCCAATAGAGTGTCGGCGGGTGCTTTCATGACTTGCTCACGCGCGCCGTAACGCGCATGCAGGCTGCCGACATAAGAGCTGCCTTCGGATATACAAACGCTGCGACCTTTGAGCTGCGACCATTGTTTGATATCGGTGTCGCTGCGCATGATTAATTTGGGTTGGTCCTGATAGCCGGTCGGCTCCACTTTGAACGTGCGCCGCAAGCGCGCAAGCGCAAGGTCAGACACCCGTATCAACAACGCATCGACATTACCTGATGTGAGTAATGAAAGACGATTTTGTGACGTCACCACGATAGTCGACACGCTTAAATCAAGTTGCTTCGCCATTGCTTGCGTCGCCTCTTCATTGACGTTTTCAGGCGTACGGTACTTTTGCCCGGCACGATAAAGTGGGGCAACGTAGGCCACACCAACGACCAATTGACTGCGTGGTTTGATGCGCGCAACACTGTCGCTGGCATGGGCCGGTTGCGTCAGAACGCATGTGCTCAATAACGTCAGCAAAGTACGCAGCAGGATTTTCATGGTCAAGGAATGGCGTCAGACGTACTGATAACGCAACAGCCGATGCTTGAGATTTTCAAGAACAAATTGATCGATCAGTGCGGCCAACATGGCGATGACCAGAATATTGGTCATCACGCCAACCATGTCGGCGGTTTCACCTGAATAGGCCAGCGTGCGTCCCAGTCCCTTGCCGAATCCAATGAGCATTTCAGCCGAGATCAGGGCCCGCCAGGCGTTGCCGAACGCCAGTTGCGCGCCGGTAATCAACTCCGGCATGACCGCCGGCAGATACACGCGCTTAAGCATATCCCAACGATTTGCGCCCATTACCCGGGCTGCCGAGACGTGCACTTGCTGCACGCTTTCGGTGGCATTCATCACGCTTAAGGCCGCCGGAAAAAAGGCCGCGATGGCGACCACCACGATAATCGGCAAATTACCGAATCCCATCAAAATCAAGAATAACGGGACCCAGGCAATCGACGGAATCGATTGCAAAATGATGATCGCGGACTTCAATACTTCACGGAAGAAAAACAGCACCGCACCAATGAGGCCAAAGCCAATCCCGAGCACTAGCGCTGCGGCGTAACCGGCTCCCAAACGAGTCAGACTGCCCGATAACGCGGCTTGAAAACCGGGCGTTTGAATTTCTTCCCACAACCGATGCAGCACGGTAACGACCCCCGGCATCAAGTAATCCGGCAGCGACCAGGCGGCGCACTGCCAACCGAACAGAATAAAGACGATCGCCAGCAACATCGCCAACTTTTTACGATAACCGGCAACACGAATCGGAGCACTCATAGTGAATGTAAAACCGCTTAAAAGTACGATGGCCGGCAATTGGCCGGCCACCTTGATGAATGAATATCAGGAGCCGATCGGACTCCCTCGGAGACAATACGGAAAAATCGCGACACGGCTACAGCTTGCGCGCTTTCTGCCAATCCAGATCAACAATTTGATTCACATCAAACGGTTTTCCATCGCGGGTTTTGAGTGAACCCTGATCTTGCAAAATATTTGCCAACTCCTGCATCCGGGCTAATTCTTTAGGTTTCAACGCCGCATTAAAGGTTTGGGTTTTAATCGCGTCGGTAATGACGACGTCCCGCGCCAAGTCACCATGCTTCAAGGTTTTGAGCGTTGGCTCGGCAATAAAGTAACTGGAGATGAGTTTCGATGCAGCAACCGGGTCTTTGGTCAGCAACTGAATCGCCTCTTCCTGCGCGTCCAGCGATTTCCAGACAGCATCGCGGCGCTTAGCTAGCGTAGCGCCCGAGGTAATGACCACCATGCAAGGGAATGGCCAGACTGCGCCAACTTCATAAATCTGCGTGACCGGTGCGACCAGTTTGGCGATGCTGGCTTGCGGCTCGAACAAAAATGCTGCATCCACACGCTTGCCAACCAGCGACTGCACAGCTACTTGCGGACTGACGCCGACGATATTGACATCGTCCGCTTTCAGACCCACGCCTTTGAGGGTGACGCCCTTCAGGACGGTGTCAGCAGTACTGCCCTCAGCCTGAGAGGCCAGCGTCTTACCTTTCAGACCGGCCACGTCTTTGATGCCGCTGTCGTCGCGCACGACCAAGGCGTGGTAACCGTGCTGCGCACCGGCGACGACTTTCAGGTCTGCGCCTTTGGAGGCCCAAGCAACCGCATTGGTAAAGCCCAATACGCCGGTATCCATTTGTCCGCCAAGGATTGCCTTGATCAGATCAGTACCGGATTTGAATTCAACAAGCTCAACATCAAGGCCATACTTTTTGTACAGTCCGCCTTCAAATGCAGCGATTGCTTGCGCATCGTCCATTACGCGCAGATAACCGATCTTGAATTTTTCGGCAGCAGAGGCCTGTGTGGTCAGCGCCATCGTCAATACCAATAACGCTGGGACCAGTAACAGTTTTTTCAACATCATCTTCATACGCCTACTCCTTCAAGGGTTTTAGCTAGTGCGTCTTGCTCGGCATGAATGCCAAGCAAACATAATATTTCCCGGCGAATTGTCGAAAACGCAGACAGATCGTGGGTCTTTTCGTGATGGGTCAGATTGAATTCACGCAGCACCTTGGCCGGACGTGGACTAAACACCAGAATCCGGTCGGCCAGAAACAGCGCCTCATCCACATCGTGCGTGACCAGCAAGACGGTAGGACGCTCAGCACGGATCAACTGGCGCAGCGCATCTTGTAAGGTCATGCGGGTTAATGCATCGAGCGCACCGAAAGGTTCATCGAGCAACAGCGCTTGCGGCTTGGTAATAAAGGCCCGCGCCAGCGCTGCACGTTGACGCATGCCGCCGGAAACCTGATGCGGGTAATACGCCTCAAAACCTTGCAAATTGACTTTCTCCAGCCATGCACGCGCTTGGGTACGGGCTTCGGTTTTGCTGATTTTTTGTAATTCCAGCGCCAGGGCCACATTGGCCTCCAAGGTCAGCCACGGATATAAGGCATTTTCCTGAAACATCAGCATCCGCTCGGGATGTGGGCCGGTTATTTGTTTGCCGTCAGCCAGGACGCTGCCGCTGCTGGACTCGGCCAAGCCTGCTGCCAAATGTAACAAGGTTGATTTTCCGCAGCCAGAGGGGCCGACTAAGGCAACCAGTTCGCCATCTTCGATCTCGCAGTTGAAATCATCAACGACAGGCAAACCTGAATACTGTTTATGAACGTGATTAAAAGATAATTTCATTGGCGATCAGCGATGGTTTGATTTCTTGATGGGATTCGAAGGCGGGCAGACAGGCAAGAATGCTTTACGTACCGCACTTTATGGGTATTTTGCTAACCTCACAAGAATTTTTAGGTTTTATACTTATGCGAGAAACGCGCATCAGATAAGTCTTAAGCATGTTTTTTGATCGATGAAATCAAAGCATTAAGCCTCAGCAGCCATCTGCGCCAACGCCTGACGCACATCCGGGTAACGCAAGCGCACGCCCAGCTCCGCTTTGATGCGCTGATTTTGCAGGCGGCGCGACTCCGACATAAAGGATAACAGCATCGGCGAAACCTGCTGCGCCAGCTCTGCCCGTGGCAAGCGTGGGGCAAGCGGCAAGCCGTAAGCCTCGGCCACGGCATCGAAATAGGCAGCCATTTTCATCTCGGAATCATCCACCGCGTGATACACCCGGGAAGGTGCGGCCTTAAAAATCGCCGCGACAATAATCTGCGCCAGATCGTCGGCATGAATATGGTTGGTATAGACGTCATCCTCAGAACGCAAGGCCGGTGTACCTTTTTGCAGGCGCTCGATGGGCAGGCGATTGGACGCATAGATTCCCGGCACGCGCAGAATCGACAAACGCCCGGAGCGCCGCTTAGCCCATGCCCGCAAAACTTGCTCAGCATCAACACGACGTAACGCACGGGGATTATGTGGATTGACCGGTTGCGTCTCATCGATCACGCGGCCATCGCAATCGCCGTACACACCGCTGGTACTGATATAAACAAGCGTCGTTTGGTCGGGTAAAATAGCGGCCAGATTGCGGGTGCGTTGATCTTTAGTACCGCTCGATTGCGGCGGTGCCAGATGTACAACAATACGCGCTAACCGACTCAAACGCGCCAAGGTATGCGGTTGATCCAGATTGGCAAGTATCGGATGCGCACCAGCGGCACGCAATTCGGCAAAACGGGCAGCCTGACTGGTGACGGCAAACACCCTGAAGCGTCGTTGCAATAGCGGCAACAAACGCATGCCAACGTCACCGCACCCCAATATCAGCAAGCGCGGCTTACCAAACATAGTTGTATTTTGTATTAATTTTTTCATAGTCAGGATTGTATGAGTTTTCAGGTAACGGTTCAGCCTAGTGGTCGACAATTCACTTGCGACGAGAGCGAAACCATTTTAAGCGCAGCGATACGCGCTGGGGTGGGCTTGCCTTACGGTTGCAAAAATGGTGCGTGTAGTTCTTGCAAGGGCAAGCTCATTGCCGGTAGCGTCACCCATAGCGCGCATCAGGAAAAAGCACTGCCGGTGAGCGAAGAAGCGCTGGGATTTTCCTTATTTTGCTGCGCCACGCCGCACTCCGACGTGACCATCGAAGCGCGCGAAGTCGCAGGCGCAGGCGAATTTCCGATTCGCAAAATGCCGAGCCGAGTCGCCAGCATTGAAAAAGTAGCCGACGATGTCGTCGTGCTGTCGCTGCAATTGCCAGCCGCTGAGCCGTTTCAGTATCTGGCCGGGCAATATATCGAATTTATGCTGCGCGATGGCAAACGCCGCAGTTACAGCATGGCGAACGCGCCACACAACAACGCGCACGTCACGCTGCATATTCGCCACATGCCCGGCGGCTTGTTTACCGATCAGGTATTTAGCACTCTGAAAGAGCGCGATATTTTGCGTTTTGAAGGGCCGTTGGGGACGTTCTTCCTGCGCGAGGACTCAGAAAAACCGATGATTTTGCTCGCCTCCGGCACCGGCTTTGCGCCCATCAAGGCCATCATCGAGCAAATGATTCATAACGAATCGACCCGCCCGATGACGCTGTATTGGGGCGGTCGCCGACCGCAGGATCTTTACATGCACGCGCTGTGCGAAGAGTGGGCACGCACCCTTCCCCACTTTACCTACGCACCAGTGATATCAAACGCGCAGGCAGAGGATCAATGGACCGGTCGCACGGGCTTTGTGCATCAGGCAGTCATGACCGATTTTGCTGATTTATCTGGCTATCAAGTCTATGCCTGCGGCGCGCCTATCGTGGTGGAGTCGGCCCAGCGTGACTTTATCGGCTTGTGCAAATTGCCGGCTGAAGAGTTTTATGCCGATGCGTTCACATCGGAAGCTGATTTGTCGCAGTAATGCGTCATATCGGCCAGAGCTGAAAAACTTTTTGACGCGTTTCATAAAAGGCCCTACCATGAGCCTCATGAATACTATCAATAAACTCTTGCGACGCCGAAGCCAGCTACCCCAGCCCGGTATCCCGTGCGCGTGAGCGTTTTTTGATCACGAAGCCACAGGCCATGCCTGTGGTTTTTTTTTGTCATGACTTAATTTAAAAGTAATGTTTACCCGGAGCCCCATCATGGAATTCAGCCAGTTTGCCACCAACGATTTGATGTACATCACCAACCGCCCGCCGCTGGTATTCACTGAAGGCAGTGGCATGTGGATGACCGATCATGCTGGTAAACGCTATCTGGACTTCCTGCAAGGCTGGGCGGTCAACGCGCTGGGACACGCACCGCAGTGCATCCAGGATGCGCTAGTTGCACAATCGAAAAAAATCCTCAATCCATCGCCAGCCTTTTACAACGCGCCGTCGATTGAGTTGGCCTCGTTGTTGACTGCCAACTCCTGTTTCGATCGCGTATTTTTTGCCAATAGCGGCGCAGAAGCCAACGAAGGCGCGATCAAACTGGCGCGTAAATGGGGCAAAAAAAATCCCAATAAAGCAGGCCACAATCGCTTTGAAATCATCACGTTCGATCACAGCTTCCACGGCCGCACGCTGGCAACGATGTCGGCCAGCGGCAAACCGGGCTGGGATACTATCTTCGCGCCGCAAGTACCGGGCTTTCCAAAAGCCGATTTCAATGATCTCGCCAGCGTCGAAAGTCTGATCACCGACAACACCGTGGCCGTCATGCTAGAACCAGTCCAAGGCGAAGGTGGCGTGATCCCGGCAACCCGTGAATTTATGCAAGGCCTGCGCGCTTTAACCAAAAAACACGGCCTGCTGCTGATCGTTGATGAAGTACAAGCTGGCATGGGCCGTACTGGTGCTTTGTTCGCCTATCAGCTTGCAGGCATTGAGCCAGACATCATGACCTTGGGCAAAGGTATCGGCGGCGGCGTGCCACTGGCGGCCTTGTTGGCGCGTGAGGAAATTGCCTGCTTTGAACCGGGCGACCAAGGCGGCACTTACAACGGTAATCCGTTGATGACAGCCGTGGGCACTGCGGTCCTGAAAACATTGCTAGCGCCCGGCTTCATGCAATCGGTAAACGATAAAAGCACCTATCTGAGCGCCGCATTGTGCAAGCTCTCTGAAAAATACGGCATGGAAGGCGAACGTGGCGAAGGCTTGCTACGCGCACTCAAACTCGGCAAAGATATCGGCCCGCAAATCGTCGATATCGCCCGCGATATGGGACCGGTCGGTTTACTGCTGAACTCACCGCGCCCTAATTTGCTGCGCTTCATGCCTGCGCTCAATGTCACCATCGCAGAAATTGATCAGATGATCAGTATGTTGTCGGAAGTGCTGGATCAGATTAGCAAGAACGCTACTCAGTGATGCTTTTCGGCCAGCCGATGAAAATACGGACCCTGTTGCTCTGTTGCTGCGCGTTGCTGCTTGCCGCGTGTGGTGGCGGCAGCAATATCCGACAAACGCCGAGCGCTGACGCTTACCTCAACTCCAGCGTTGCACCGAGCGATATTGGCAATGAAATCGTCATTTATTCTCTCGGACTAATCGATACCGATTACCGCTTCGGCGGTAAAAATCCTGAGGCAGGTTTGGATTGCAGCGGAATGGTGACCTATGTTTTCAAACAGGCTGCCGGATTAAACGTTATAGGCAGCGCCGCCATGATCGCCCGGCAAGGTCGGGAAATACCGGTCAGTCAAATACGCCCTGGCGATCTGGTGTTTTTCAACACCATGAACCGGGCGTTTTCACATGTCGGGATTTATATCGGGGATGGGCGTTTTATCAATGCGCCATCGACCAATGGCAAGGTCAGAATTGACCGGCTTGAGGCTAAATATTACGCACAGCGGTTTGAGTCTGTGCGGCGGTATTTTGATTAGGGCGTAAAAATGGACCGGACCCAAAAAGGCCTGATCCAAAAATACTACACCCAGTTTTCCAGAACCAGCGGCGCTGCGATTCGCTCGTAGTGACGACGGTTATTTGTCACCAGCACCGCCCCCGCTGACAATGAATGCGCCGCAATCATCATGTCCAGTTCGCCGATAGGTTGCCCGGTACTAACAAGTTGATGACGAATTTCAGCGTACCAATCAGTCGCTTCGACATCCCAGGGCAACACGCGGACGATCTTAAGAAACTGGCGTACCGCTAAGTGCAACCGATGTTCGTCGGGTAATCGCTTTAATCCGTATAACAATTCAGCCCGTGTCATCACTGAAATGCACACCATCGCCGGGACCAGTGCCGCAAGTTGAGCTTCTATTGCCGCCGATTTTCCCTTGATAAGATAACTTGTTGTGTCGGTATCGAGCATGTGTAGCATCAGGGCTTCCCTTCAATACCGGACAAAGGAAGCTCTTCATCAAAGATGCCTCTTTCTTGCGCCAATACATTTAAAGGACGCTCTGCCATGAAATTGGCTGGTACAGGAATGTCGTGCAATAACTCAAAAAACGCGTTCCAGATTTTGGCACCCGGGCGTGTCGATAAGACCACATCGCCGGTTGCATCGTCACGTGTGACATAGACCTCATCACCCTCGAAACGAAATTCCATCGGAAGACGAACGGCTTGGCTGGCCCCGTTCTTGAACAATTTGGCAGTACGTGTTTCTATCATGATCATGCTCCAGTCCGGCTTAAAGTATATGCCCGAGTATATACTTAATTCTTACCAAAGTCGAACCAGTCAAAACATCGCCGTTCAAAGCCAGCCTTGCTGCAAATAATTACTTCTTCTTCGCAGGAATAAACAAATCCGTAATCGTCCCCAAACCCATTTCAGCCGCAAACATCGGCGTCTCAGACAAGGTCGGATGCGCATGAATAGTCAACGCCAGGTCTTCCAGATCCGCGCCCATTTCCATCGCCAACACGGTTTCTGCCAATAATTCACCGGCATTCACGCCGACGATACCCGCACCGATGATGCGTTTAGTGGTTGGATCCCACAACAACTTGGTCATGCCATCGTCGCGGCCCATTGCCAATGCACGGCCACTGGCTGCCCATGGGAAATTGGCTTTCTCGTACGGAATGCCTTTGGCCTTGGCTTCGGTTTCGGTCAAACCCATCCACGCGATTTCGGGGTCAGTGTAGGCCACTGACGGAATCGTCATCGCATCGAACGCGACCTTGTGACCACCGATGACTTCGGCAGCAACTTTGGCTTCGTTGGTTGCCTTGTGCGCCAGCATGGGATCGCCGCAGACGTCGCCAATGGCGAAGATATGGGTGACGTTGGTACGTTGCTGTTTGTCGGCCGGAATAAAACCACGATCATTGACGATCACGCCCGCTTTTTCAGCGGCGATTTCTTTACCGTTAGGACGACGGCCAACAGCAACCAGGACCATGTCGAATAATTGCGGCTCAGCGGGGAAATTGGTATTGCCGTCGGCACCTTCAAATGTTGCGCGTAAGCCTTCTGGCAATGCTTCGAGCTTGGTGACTTTGGTTTTCAGGTAAATCGCGGTGTAACGTTTTTCGATACGCTTTTGCAGTGGCTTGACGATGTCACGGTCTGCGGCAGGAATCAGGCCATCGGCAAATTCCACCACCGTTACTTTGGAACCCAGAGCGTCATATACACAGGCCATTTCCAGACCGATAATGCCGCCACCGATGACGAGTAAAGTTTTCGGAATCTGGCGTAATTCCAACGCGCCGGTGGAGTCAATCAGGCGTGGATCGTCGTAGGGAAATCCTGGAATTTTGGCGACCGATGAACCGGCGGCAATAATCGCATTTTTAAAGCCAACGACTTTCGGGCCGTCTGCTGTTTGGACAACGATGGTGTTGGCCGAACCAAACTCGGCCTTGCCGGTGACGATTTGCACTTTGCGGGCTTTAGACAAACCGGTGAGGCCACCGGTCAGCTTTTTGATGATGCTTTCTTTCCAGCCGCGCAAGGCGTTGATATCGATCTCAGGGGCCGACATCTTGACGCCGAAATGCGCCATTTCTTCGGCTTCGGTAATGACTTTAGCCGCGTGCAGCAAAGCCTTCGACGGGATGCAGCCGACGTTGAGACAAACGCCACCGAGGTCGGCATAGCGCTCGATCAGGACGACTTTTTGTCCCAGATCAGCGGCACGGAAAGCCGCGGTGTAACCGCCCGGCCCTGCGCCCAGGACCACGGTATCGCATTCGATATCGGCGCTGCCGGAGAAACTGGCGGCGGCTGGTGCCGTCACCGGTGCAGGGGCCGACACAGGCGCAGCAGGAGCGGCAGGAGCAGCACTCACGCCAGCAGCTTCGACTGTCAGAATGACCGAACCTTCGGCGATTTTTTCGCCCACTTTGACTTTGATTTCTTTGACCACACCGGCATGGCTGGAGGGGATTTCCATGCTGGCCTTGTCAGACTCCACCGTGATCAGCGACTGATCGACTTTAACGGTATCGCCCACTTTAACCAGCAATTCAATGATTTCAACTTCCTTGAAGTCGCCGATATCGGGGACCTTGACTTCGACCGTGTCAACCATACTCATAGGGTTCTGCTCCATTTTTATTTTCCCGCACGGGGAGTGGTATTGGTAGTCGCTTGGCGGCTGACGCATTCTTAGTGGCACATCGGACGAAAAGAGGGATCTCTTATCGTCCGATTCGTTTCACTTTTCAGAGCCGCCAAAAGCCATTATTACAGCAACGTTTTACGCATATCAGCCAGCACTTCGCCCAGATAGACGCTAAAACGCGCGCCCATCGCACCGTCAACCACACGGTGATCGTAAGACAGCGACATCGGCATCATCAGGCGCGGCACAAATTGCTTGCCGTCCCAGACCGGTTTGATCGCCGCTTTCGACAAGCCCAGAATCGCCACTTCAGGCGCATTGATAATCGGCGTAAATGCTGTACCGCCGATCCCGCCCAGCGAAGAAATAGTGAAGCTGGCGCCTTGCATATCCGGCCCCTTCAATTTTCCGTCGCGTGCCAGCGCCGACAGATCGCCCATTTCTTGCGCGATCTGTGCGATGCCTTTTTGATCGGCATTTTTGATGACCGGGACGACCAAGCCGTTCGGCGTATCTGCGGCGAAACCGATGTTGTAATACTGCTTAAGAATCAGGTTTTCACCGGCAGCGTCCAGCGATGCATTGAACGCGGGGAATTTCTTCAGCGCTGCGATACTGGCCTTGATCACAAACGCCAGCATGGTCAGTTTGACGCTGGATTTGGATTTAGCGTAGGCGGCATTCGCGTCTTTGCGGAATTCTTCCAGGTCAGTGACATCCGCTTCATCGAACTGTGTGACATGCGGAATCATGACCCAGTTGCGGTGCAAATTCGGGCCGCTGATTTTTTTGATGCGGGACAACGGCAATAATTCGGTTGTCCCGAATTTGGCGAAGTCTAGCGATGGCCACGGCAATAGATCCAATCCAACGCTACTGCCCTTGCTTGCTGTGCTTGCGGCTGGCTGAGCGATGGCACCGGCGACGATCCCTTTAACGTAGTTTTGTACGTCTTCTTGCAGAATGCGTCCCTTTGGTCCCGTGCCAGCAGTACGACCCAAGTCAACACCGAGTTCGCGTGCGAATTTACGGACGGATGGCGATGCGTGGGGGACTGCGCCATTGGTGTTGACGACTGGCGCCGGAGCCACTGGAGCAGGTACAGGAGCCGCAGCAGGCACAGATGTAGTTGTCGCTGCGATCGCCGCTGGTGCAGCTACTGGCGCTGAGGGCGTTGCTGCCGCTGCGTTGCCAACAGCTTCGACGATCAGAATCAGCGAGCCTTCGCTGACTTTATCGCCGACTTTGATTCTCATTTCTTTGACGACACCGGCCTGGGTCGACGGAATTTCCATGCTGGCCTTGTCGGTTTCCAGTGTGGCCAGTGACTGATCGACCTTGATCGTATCGCCGACCTTGACCATCACTTCAATGACTTCAACGTCTTTGACATCACCGATATCGGGTACTTTTACCTCGACCAGACCGGCTGGTGCTAAGGGTGCTGCCACTGGCCCCACTGGTGCAACTGGCGCTGCCGGGGCAGGAGCCGCCGGAGAAACTGGCGCAGCAGTCGGTGCAGCAGCAGAAGCCGCTGCTTCGACGATCAGAATCAGCGAGCCTTCACTGACTTTGTCGCCGACTTTGATTTTTAATTCTTTGACGACGCCGGCCTGCGTCGAAGGAATCTCCATGCTGGCCTTGTCGGTTTCCAGCGTTGCCAGCGATTGATCAATCTTGATCGTATCGCCGACTTTGACCATAACTTCAATGACTTCAACGTCTTTAACGTCGCCAATATCCGGGACTTTAACTTCCACCATACTCATCGCTTAGCTCCATTTGTTCTCTCGCAGCGCATTCGCCGATGTAAAAACAGCGGCGGGCTGCATGCAAGATGATTTTTAGTTTTGCCGTATTTCCGACTCGCCTCAAAATACAGCCCGGTGGTCAAGGTTATAGAAAGTATCAGACCTTGCCACCGTGCAGCTCAAAGGCGCATGGGAAGTGCTTATTGTGTGACTGGATTAAGCTTTTCAGGATTAATGCCGTACTTGGTAATCGCTTCCGCAACCACTGTAGCCTTAATCTTGCCTTCGTCTGCCAGTGCTTTCAGCGCCGAGATCACCACAAAATAGCGGTTCACTTCAAAGAACTCACGCAACTTGGCACGCGTATCGGAACGACCGAAACCATCGGTTCCCAATACTTTGTAAGTCCGGCCATTCGGCACAAACGCACGTACTTGCTCGGCGTAGGTACGCATGTAGTCGGTGGAAACAATGATCGGGCCGCTGGTGTCAGTCAGGCACGCAGTAATGTGCGCCACGCGCGGCGCATCAGTCGGATGCAGCATGTTCCAGCGCTCAACGTCCTGACCATCGCGGGCCAGCAGTGTGAACGACGGTGCTGACCAGACGTCGGCATTGATACCCCAGTCTTGTTCCAGCAAGGCCGCGCCTTCGATGACTTCGCGCAGAATCGTGCCCGAACCCATTAGTTGTACACGCAGTTTGTTTTCTTTGCCGCCTTCTTGCAACAGATACAGACCTTTGATGATGCCTTCTTCACTACCCGGCTTGAGGCCCGGGTGGCTGTAGTTCTCATTCATCAAAGTCAGGTAATAAAACACGTCTTCCTGATTGGTGACCATGCGACGCAGACCGTCATGCATGATGACTGCGACTTCGTGCGAGAAGGTTGGATCGTAAGGCACGCAGTTCGGAATCGTCGAAGCAATCACATGGCTGTGACCATCTTCGTGTTGCAAGCCTTCGCCGTTCAACGTAGTCCGTCCTGCTGTACCACCGATCAGGAAACCGCGTGCACGCATATCGCCTGCCGCCCATGCCAGGTCGCCAATACGCTGGAAACCGAACATCGAGTAGTAGGTATAGAACGGAATCATGACGCGGTTATTGGTCGAGTACGACGTCGCCGCAGCGATCCATGAACTCATACCGCCCGCTTCGTTAATACCTTCTTGCAAAATCTGACCGGCTTTATCTTCGCGGTAATACATGACCTGATCTTTATCGACCGGTTCGTAGAGCTGACCGACTTGACTGAAAATACCGATTTGACGGAACAGGCCTTCCATCCCGAAAGTGCGCGATTCATCGACCATGATCGGTACGATGCGCTGACCCAGACTAGGGTCGCGCAGCAAGGTGGTCAAGATGCGCACGTAGGCTTGGGTCGTGGAGATTTCACGGCCTTCGGCGGTGGGTTCCAGCACGGCTTTGAACGACTCCAGCGGCGGCACGATCAACTCTTCATCGGCTTTCATGCGGCGTTGCGGCAGGAAACCGCCGAGGGCTTTGCGGCGCTCGTGCAGATAAATCATTTCCGGGGTGTCGTCGGCTGGCTTGAAGAACGGTACTGCTGCCAACTGATCATCGGGAATCGGCAACTGGAAACGATCACGCATAGCTTTGATCGCTTCGTCGTCGAGTTTTTTGGTGTTGTGCGCAGTGTTGCGCGCTTCGCCGGATTTGCCGAAACCGTAGCCTTTGATACTCTTGACCAGCAAGACGGTCGGCTGACCTTTGTGTTCTTGTGCGACTTTAAACGCTGCGTAAATCTTGTGTGGATCGTGACCGCCACGGGTCAGATGCCAGATATCGTCATCCGACATTTTGCTGACTAATTCCAGCAATTTTGGATGCTTACCGAAGAAGTTTTTGCGCACGAAGGCACCGTCTTTGGCTTTGTAGTTCTGATATTCACCATCGACCGTATCCATCATGACTTGCTGCAAAATACCTTCTTTGTCGCGTGCCAGCAGATCGTCCCAACCTGCGCCCCAGATGACTTTGACGACATTCCAGCCAGCGCCGCGGAAGTCCGACTCCAGCTCCTGGATGATCTTACCGTTGCCGCGTACCGGGCCATCCAGACGTTGCAAGTTACAGTTAACAACGATGACCAGATTGTCGAGTTTTTCACGACCGGCCATACCGATAGCACCCATCGATTCTGGCTCGTCCATCTCACCATCGCCGCAGAATGCCCAGACTTTGCGGTTAGCGGTATCAGCAATGCTGCGTGCGTGCAGGTATTTGAGGAAGCGCGCCTGATAGATCGCCATCAGCGGTCCCAGGCCCATCGAGACGGTCGGGAATTGCCAGAAAGTCGGCATCAGTTTTGGATGCGGATACGAGGACAAACCCTTGCCATCGACTTCGCGCCGGAAATGCAGCATTTGCTCTTCGGTCAGACGGCCTTCCAGGAAGGCACGGGCGTAGACGCCGGGCGAGGAATGGCCCTGAATGTAAAGCAGATCGCCGCCATGATCTTCAGAAGGCGCGTGCCAAAAATGGTTAAAGCCGATCCCCAGCATGTTTGCCAGCGAGGCAAAGCTCGACAAATGGCCACCCAGGTCGCCGTCCAGACGATTGGCCTTGACCACCATCGCCATCGCGTTCCAACGCATCCACGAGCGCAGACGCTCTTCGATTTCCAGATTTCCAGGGCAAGGTTCGCCCATGTGGGCGGGTATGGTATTGACGTAAGCCGTGTTGCTGGAGAAAGGAATCTGTGCACCGCGACGGCGCGCCAGATCAGTCATACGCTCCATAAGATAATGCGCCCGTTCAGGCCCTTCAGTTTCGATGACGGCTTCAAGCGCGTCTAGCCATTCTTTCGTTTCGATGACATCTGGATCATTGGTGGCTTGCGCCAAAACCTGTTCGAGCTGGGCTGACATATGCGGAGTCTCCTGAGTTATTTAAGCGTTTTACACCGATTTTTTTGACATCGGGCAGCAAAACGGACGGACATCAATTCGGAAAATACACACCTACGGACGATCAATATAGGCGATGCCGCGAATTCTAACAGAGACTTTTTTGTTTTTCAAATGGCGATATTAGTTTTCACAATATGAAATTATGCGGCACAGCAACATAACGATGCTCACAAGCAAGCACTAGCCTGTTCGCTATGTTGTTTACTACATTGCATGAGAGTGAAAAGCTTGCAGGAGGGTCGTGACGCATTGCAACAATCCCGTTGCAATGCCCCATTTCAGCGGCATTTCAGAACAGAAATACCTATATATAAAAAACAACAAAAATTAATGCGATTTAGGCTTGCCGCCATCTTTTTTCGCGCCGAGACGGCTTTCCTTGCCGGCCAGCAAATTACCAATATTTTTGGCATGCCGATAAATCAACAAGGCGCTCATGACGACAATGGCGAGCAGAATAATGTCCGGGCCTTTCATGAACGCATAAAAGAACGGTGCAAACAAACACGTCACCAACGCAGCGAGCGAGGAATAACGAAACGCGTACGCAATAATCGTCCAGGTCGCCAGCGCGCCAAGTCCCAATATCGGCTCAATCCCAATTAAGACACCGAACATTGTGGCGACACCTTTGCCGCCGACAAAGCGAAAGAATACTGGCCACAAATGTCCTAAAAAGACCGCGATTGCAACCAAAGCAATACCACCGTCCTCCAAACCGTATTGCGGTCCGAACTTTTGCGTCAACCATACCGCCAGCCAGCCCTTGAAACCATCGCCCAGCAAGGTCAGCACCGCCGCCGCTTTATTTCCGCTGCGCAATACGTTAGTTGCGCCCGGATTTTTTGAGCCGTAGGTACGCGGATCGCCTAGTCCGAACAACCGGCTTACCACTACGGCGAAGGAAACCGATCCGATTAAATATGCGGCAATGGTAAATAAAACTATGTTCATGCAATTTCTTTCTTATGAATTCGGTTGAAGCTGACTTCATCTTTCAAAGCGCAATTGACTGCTCGTGCATGCAACACATCGACGATCATCTGCGGCGCAATGCCAATCAGAAAGCCCCGACGACCGCCGTTTATGTACACCAGAGGCAATTGCAAAATACTCTGCTCTATATAAATAGGCATCACCTTGCGCGTCCCAAATGGCGAGGTGCCGCCGATCATGTAACCGGAATGACGCTGGGCAACCTCCGGCTTGCAAGGTTCGACTGACTTGCATCCCATTTGCCGCGCCAGATTTTTGGTAGAGACTTTGCAGTCTCCGTGCATGAGCACAATCAGAGGCCGCGCCATGTCATCCTGCATCACCAGCGTTTTGACTACCTGAAATTCTTCAACACCCAAGGCGCGCGACGATACGGCGGTACCGCCATGCTCTTCATACGCATAGGGATGCTCTGAAAAAACCAGACCGTGCTGGCGCAAGAACTGCGTTGCCGGGGTTTCTGAAATGTGTTCTTTTTTTGCCATAGCGAAAAAATGGCCCGAACCAACAGCATTCGGACCATCGTTTTAAATATTCAAGGACTAAGCGCGTCCTCAGATTGGATCAGTACGCCAATCAGGTTGATTCTGGCGTTGTTGGCGCAACCGGTGTTTCTGCTGCATCGGCCTCGCCTGACGTTTCGCCATCCGCGCCATCCTCTGTAGCCTCTGTTACGTCATCCTCGGCAGAACCTTTTTCAGATTTGCGTTTCAGCTTTTCTTCTTTTTTCTTTTTCTTTTCAAGCTCTTTTTGACGCTTTTCGTATTGAAAATTCGTTTTTGCCAATTTGGCCCCCTGATGTGTAAATGCTTTTAATAGAAATGATGGACTACAGGATACAGTAGAAACAAATGTGATGAAGTAGATTCAGTCTATGGATTCGGCTTGAATATAAGATATTTCCGATGTATTTTGATCCAGCACTAAGCAAGTGCGCAAGCCAATCCGCGTTATAAATTAGTCACACCTTCGTGCGCCAACAACCACCGCTTTACGCCCACATGAAAGCCATCAACCGCATCATGATGCGAAAATCCCCCAAGTCCCCCAGCAGCAGTCACACGATGACAGGGAATGACCAACGGAAACGAATTAGCGCCGCAAGCCTGTCCGACCGCGCGCGGCGCTGAATGCACCAGCCGCGCCACCTCGCCATACGTCAACACATCACCGCGTGGAATAGCGGCAATCTGCGCCCAGACTTTACGCTGGAACAACGTCCCAACGTCTGCCAGCGGCAAGTCAAAACAACAATCGGGAGTCTGAAAATAATCGTTTATTTGCCGCACGGCACGCTCTGCCATAGCATCCGTGGGCTCTTGTTGCGCAAAGGATGCCGGCAAATACACCAATTCAAAGACAACGCCAGACGCTGTACGAATACCTACAGCGCCAAATGGTGCAGTAACGATGGCCGAAAAGGTAGTCGGTATCGATGTGCTTGTGCGTTGATGATCGGAAATTTTTTTCATAAACTTGCCTGACAACCAATGCAGATGAAGCGGGTTTGGAGTTTGGAGTTTGGGCAACGACATCAAATTTCAGGACTTACGTAAAACCGTCCTGGCAAGGCAGACCTTTGATGCCAGTACGCTAGTACGGTTAGGAGGGATAACGCCGCTGGGGCGATTTTGCGTAAGCCCTGAAAATAAAAAAGGCGCATCTTTAAGGATGCGCCCCAAATACTTCTCTGTGTGTTCCCGGCCGTTTAAACAGCTTCATTTGAAACGCACTGTCTCCTCAGTATCCCCGGTATCAATACCGTTTTTTATGCACCACCACCTGTAAATCTCGTCACACCTGATCAAACCAGTGATCATTATTCTGTTTTGCAAACCACTTAAAACGTATTAAAAATCCAAAACTTTATCTTGTCGTCCCGCACCCTTTTGGGGGCTTAAGCGCAATATTCAATAGGTGACGAACTCTAACAGGTGTTAACTTAAATTTACAAATAATTTTAATGAATCGATTTATAAACCACAGATAGTTTTATCCTAAATCAAGGCTTAATTTTGATTTGACATAATTATATTTGTAGCAACAAATAAACCAGATCATTTCATCTCATTTATTACCCAAGTCTGCCGACTCCAGCGCCGCCTCATGGTGCACCGCATCAATCAAACTCTTTCCAATCCGCACTTCCACCTGCGCCCATACCGGCAGTAAAGCGTTGCGCCATTCCATATTTTCAATATCATTTAAATAATAAATAGTCGTCTTTCCGGTCTTTTTCATTGCCAACAAGGCTGCATCGTTTTCCTGCTGCGCGATGGTATTTCCGTAGTCTGTTGCCTCTTTCATCGCCTGTGTTAGCGCAGCACGGATATCCCACGGCAAGCCGTCCCAAAACTTCTTGTTGACGATCACAGCGTAACCAAGATAGCCATGATTGGAAACCGTTATGTCTTTCTGTACCTCGAACATTCTCTGTGTATACAAGTTTGAAGGCGGATTTTCAGTCCCATCTACGACGCCGCTTTGTAGCGCCTGATAAGCCTCCGAAAACGCCAGCACTTGCGGATTAGCTCCTAGCGCACGCATTTGCATATCCAGTACCTTTGATGACTGGATGCGCATTCTCAAGCCAATGAAGTCAGCCGGGACGTGCAACGGCTTATTGGCTGACATCACCTTAAACCCGTTATCCCAATACGCCAGGCCGGTGATCCCTTTCGACTCCAGCTTGCCAAATAGTTCTTTCCCGATCGGTCCCTGCGTGACCCGATGCACCACCGCCAGATTCGGAAAAATATACGGCAAATCGAATACTTCAAACTCCTTTACACCCAAGGGCGCAAATTTTGCCAGAGAAGGAGCTAGCATTTGTACCGCTCCCAACTGCAATGCCTCGAGTTCTTCTTTGTCTTTATATAAGCTGCTGTTGGGATATAACTCGACTCTGACGCGGCCTTTGGTCGCTTTTTCCGCCAGTTCTTTGAAGCGCTGCGCCGCTTTGCCTTTGGGCGTGTCGTTTGCCACTACATGGCTAAATTTGATGACAATCGGCATGTGCGCGAGAGTATTTTCACCCACTGGCGCGGTCCTTGAAAATAGCATCCACACCGAGAGGATCGACAGCACCAAAAGCACCATCGCCCCTGACAACATCCCTATTCGCTGTATTCGCTTCATGCTTGCCCCTGATGATCAATCGTGCGCATTGACTACGTCTGGCGGCAGTGTGACCAAGCCCGGTCAAGCTCACAAGTGTGGATAACCGCAATCGCGCTGTCTCAACGCAGCACCTCAGCTACACTGGGCAACCGCATTGCGCCATCACTCACTTATATATGCCAGACGCAACGTTTTCCAAATTGACCGCAGCCAAACCCCAGCGCACCTGGCGCTGGCTGATTCCAATTTTATTGGTGCTGTTATTTTTAGCCATTCTGTTTTGGTTGCCATGGCAATCTCGGCAAATGGAAACCAATGATCGCCAGAATCAATTAATCGCCGATACGCTCTGGGTCGAGCAAGCCATCAGCTTTCAACTCAGCAGGGATGAGGAAAGCGTGCGTCTGATCGCCACCGAGATTACCAACCATCGTCTGCTCGCTCCCCAGTTTCCTGATCGTCTCAAGCCATTATTAAAAAATAGTCGCGAACTGCGCAGCGTGGTGTGGCTCGATGCCGACAATCAGATTGTCGCCGCAACCGACGCCCTGCCTGGCATCAATCCAGACTATGCAGAACGGGCTAAACGATCGGCACAACAGGTGCAAGTAGCTAAAACAGCGCAATACACACAGCCATACAAACTGGCTAATTCGGCCAATTCCATCTACATCGATTACGCCGTACCGCTGTTTGCAGAGCACCAATATCTAGGCAGCCTGGTGGGCACATACACCGTGAGCAATATTCTCGATGAGTTGGTCCCATGGTGGTTTGCGCAAGATAACGAAATCTCCCTCACCGATAGCGACGAAGTCGTCATCGCCAAACGCGCAGCAGGCGGTCCCGGGCGCGACGTCTACACCCACCGTCGCGCACTCGACTTGCCCGGGCTATCACTGATATTGCGCACCAACAGCACCAAAAGCGCCCCCCAATTCCTGCCCAATTTGCTGGTCGGCTCCGTCATCGCCTTATCGCTGGGCCTGCTATGGAGCCTGCTGGCTTTGTGGCGCGATATTCACCGCCGTTTGGCAACCGAAGATGCGCTGCGCCAGCAAGTTGCCTTTCGCACGGCGATGGAAAACTCGCTCGTTACCGGCTTACGCGCGCGCGATTTGGAAGGTCGCGTCACCTATGTCAATCCGGCTTTCTGCAGGATGGTCGGGTTCAATCCCGAGCAGCTGGTTGGCACCGTACCGCCCATGCCCTATTGGGCGCCCGAGGCGTTGGAAGAGTTTCAGGATCGCTTCACCAAAGTATTAGAAGGCGAGGCCACGCCACAATTCGAAACCATTTTTCGGCGCGCTGACGGCGAGCGCTTTCCGGTATTGGTGTTCGAGTCCGCCTTGGTTGACGCCAACGGTGAGCAAACCGGCTGGATGGGATCAATACTGGACATTTCCGAGCCGCGCCGGGCCGAAGAGCTCAGCCGCAGGCAGCAGGAAAAACTCCAATCCAGCGCCCGCTTAGCCAGCATGGGCGAAATTGCCTCCACCTTAGCGCATGAACTGAACCAGCCGCTGGCCGCCATTTCCAGCTACACCACCGGTGCCATCAACATGCTGCAAGACGGCAGCATCAACGCCCAACAACTCAAACTGGCACTCGGAAAAGTCAATACCCAAGCCCAACGCGCCGGGCAAATCATTCGCAGCGTGCACGAGTTCGTCAAAAAACGTGACCCAACCCGCGAGCCCGTGGCCGTCAGCACGCTGGTCGAAAACATCATGCCCCTAGTCGAGCTGCAGGCGCAGGCGTTCTACGTCAATGTTCAGATCGAGATCGCCACTGCCCTCCCGTGGATATCCGCCGACCGCACGATGCTCGAACAAGTCCTGCTCAACCTGACCCGCAATGCCATCGAGGCCATGGCCGACAACATCCCGACCCGCCGCACTCTGCGCATCACGGCCGCCTCAGCTGATCTCGATACCGAATCGCCGCGCATCATAGTCTCAGTCATCGATCAGGGCCACGGCATCCCGGCAGATGTCGCCGAACGCCTGTTTTCACCGTTCTACTCCACCAAAGCCGATGGCATGGGCATGGGCCTCAAGATTTGCCGCACCGCCATCGAATTCCACGGCGGCACACTCAGCCACACCGACAATGAAGGCGGCGGTACAATCTTTCAGTTTTCACTGCCAGCCAATTTCACACATAGCCAGCGCTGAGCGCCATAACCTCCAGATCGGTCACCGACTTTCCTCTTGCCCATGCTCCATATCATCGATGACGAAGAAGTAATCCGCGACGCCTTAAGCTGGCTGGCCCAGTCACGCGGCATACCGATCTTGTGCTATGCCAGCGCACAAGATTTTTTAGCCGCCATTGATAGCATCCTTGGCATCGTCGGCGCAGGCGCTGCCAATCCTGCCAACGCCGCCGCCCGCAAAGTCAGCCCGCAGAGCACCGAAGGGGATTGTTTATTACTAGACGTGCGCATGCCCGGCATGAGCGGCGTCGCCCTCTTTGACGTCTTAGCCGCACGCACATTAACGCAACGCTTGCCGGTCATCTTTTTAACCGGTCACGGCGACGTACCGATGGCGGTCGACACCCTAAAACGTGGTGCTTTCGACTTCTTCGAAAAACCGTTCAATGACAATACATTGATGGATCGTGTGCAAGAAGCCCTGCAATCGTCCCGCGCCGCCATCGCCCGTAGCGCCATCGATAGCCGCCTGGCCAACTTGTCCGTGCGTGAACGCGCCGTGCTGGAATTAATCCTGCTCGGAAAAATGAACAAAGTCATCGCCGACAATCTCGGCATCAGCATGCGCACCGTCGAGGTCCACCGCGCGCATATTTTCGACAAAATGCAGGTGAAGACGGCGGTGGAACTGGCAAGGATGCTCAATTAACCACCTAACCAAGTCCGTATTACCGCAACTATTACCCCTTTGTGTCGTCTTGATTGACCACACTTTTCTCATCTGAATACGCTGAACCTGCATGCATATCATTAATCTTTTACTCCCCGATTTCACCCTCATCCTGATCGGCGTGATCTTGCGCAAAGTCACCGATTGGGGCGATGCTTTCTGGACCGGGGCTGAAAAATTGGTGTATTTCCTGCTATTTCCGGCCCTACTTTTTTACTCCACTGCACGCACGCCTTTGCATTTCGACACCACTGGAAAAATGCTATTGGTCGGATTGACAGGCCTGTGCGCGGCGATCGTTTTGACCTGGTTAGGTAAGCCGTTTTTGAAGGGCCAGCCGATGGACTATGAATCGGGCATGCAAACCGGGTATCGCTTTAACTCCTACATGGCCCTGGCGCTGGCCTCACGCATGGCTGGCGATGAAGGTACGGGATTGATGGCCTTGCTGATCGGCTTTGGCGTCCCATTGTGCAATCTCGCTGCGGTGCACGCGCTGGTCCATAAAAATGGCAACTTGTTGAAAGAACTGGCACGCAATCCCTTGCTGGTTGCCACTGCATGCGGCTTGTTATATAGCGCACTCGGCTTGACCATACCCGATGTTGCTGGCGCGGTTTTGTCGCGGCTGGGCAATGCCGCCTTGGCGATGGGATTGTTGCTGGTGGGCGCGGGATTGCGGTTATCGGGCATGCAGCGGGCTAAGCTGATGTCCGTTTTTTTTATTGCCGTTAAATTGCTGGCGCTGCCTGCCATTGCGCTGTTATTGGGACGCTGGGTAGGTTTAGGCGAACGACAGTTACAAATTGTGGTGCTGTTCTCCGCGCTACCGACGGCATCCAGCGCTTACATTCTGGCGGCGCGCTTGGGTGGAAACGGACCGTTGGTCGCGTTTTTGATTTCTGCGGGGACGATATTGTCGATGCTTACTTTGCCACTGTGGTTGTGGTTATTACACTGACATCAGCAAGATGACTGACGCCATGCTGCTCCAATGCCCACTGAACATGCTCGCGAATTAACGCCGATGGATCGTGAGCACGGGTCTGAAGCGCGGCGATAATTTCTGCTGAACCAGCACCACTTGCCGCCGTATTCCCCAAGCCCACGGCGAGATTGCGTAGCCATCTCTCATGACCTATCCGGCGGATCGGGCTACCTTGCAGACGCTCGTTGAATTGGGCTTCGGTCCAGCCAAACAAGTCCAGCAACGTCGCGTTATCGAGCCCATTGCGGACATCAAAATCGTTGAGCGTAGATGGCTGGGCAAACTTGTTCCAGGGACAAAATAGCTGGCAATCGTCGCAACCGTAGACGCGATTACCGATCAGCGGCCGAAACTCCAGCGGAATACTGCCCTTGAGCTCTATCGTGAGATACGAAATACAGCGCCGTGCATCCAGTATGTAGGGAGCGATGATCGCCTTGGTCGGGCAAACGTCAATACAGGCGCTGCACTGGCCGCAATGCGAGGTGATCGGCGCATCCATCGGCAAGGGGATATCGGTGAGCATTTCGCCCAGAAAAAATAACGATCCGGCCTCCCGATTTAAGAGCAACGTATGTTTGCCGCGCCAGCCCAGTCCGGCTTTTTGCGCCAGAGCGACTTCCATCACGGGCGCAGAATCGGTAAACACGCGATAACCGAACGGGCCGATTTCTGCCGTCATCCGATCCGCCAATTGCTGCAAGCGCCCACGCAAAACTTTATGGTAATCGCGACCGCGTGCGTATAACGACACCGTGGCTGTGGCGGCAGCGTCCGGATTGAGGCGGCTTTTCTCCCTCGCACGCCATGCTGCGTCACTATCCTGCGGCAAATAATCCATGCGCACGCTAATCGAACGTATCGTCCCCGGCACTAATTCGGCAGATCGGGCACGCTTGATACCGTGCGCTGCCATATAATCCATCTCACCGTGATAACCCTTCGCCAGCCAAGCCTCAAAGCCAGCTTCTTGTTGCGACAGATCGATGTCGGTAATACGCACGTCGGCAAACCCCAACTCCCGTCCCCATGCCTTGATGGTGATAGCGAGCGCGGTTAGTGCGGCAGGGTTCTGCTCTGTTTGACTGAAGTGGGGCTGAGACATCGGTTCAATAACCAGGACAATTTAACTAAATGCAAGATTTTACCCTCCATCTGCACGACGAAGCGGGCACTATCGCACTCGGCGCAGCATTAGCACGGGCCTTGGCTCCCGGCCTGACGATTTATTTGCATGGCGACTTGGGCGTGGGCAAAACTGCGCTGACCCGCGCCTTGCTGCACGCCGCCGGTTATAGCGGCCATGTAAAGAGTCCGACCTACACCTTAGTCGAACCCTACACGGTGAGTCTGAACGCACAAACGGTGGAAGTCATGCATTTTGATCTCTATCGTATGGCAAGTGCCGAAGAGTTTCTGGAGGCCGGTTTTCGCGAACATTTTAATGATGCCAATATCTGCATCGTCGAATGGCCCGAGAAAGCTGAAAATGTTTTACCCACACCCGACATTAACGTCATTCTCAGTGTTGCAGGAGAAGGACGCGATGTAAAATTGCACGGCCTATCTGATAAGGGAAGTCAATGCCTCGCTCGACTGAAATTTGCTCCAAACCTATAAAATCCAAAACCCGCCGGACCGTACTCAAAGCCGGCGGAACCCTACTAATTTCAATTGTCGCCCCGCTCATCTCGCTGTCGGCCAGAGCCGCGCAAATTCTGGCGGTACGCGTCTGGCCTGCCGACGACTACACCCGCGTCACGCTGGAAAATGACAGCGAGTTAAAAGCGACGCACTTTTTGATCCAAAATCCGGATCGCTTAGTCGTTGATATCGAAGGCATCGAACTCGGTCCGACACTGAAAGAACTGGTCGCCAAGATTCAATCGAATGATCCTTATATCAAGCAGGTCCGGGTCGGCCAGAATCGGCCTGACGTAGTCCGGCTGGTGTTTGATCTGAAAGAACCCGTCAAACCCCAGGTATTTACGCTGGACCCGATCGGTAACTACAAAAACCGTCTGGTATTCGATTTGTACCCGCTTAATCCCCCCGACCCCATCGCGGCAATGATCCAAAAAGGTGAATGGCCGACAGCCGAGCCGGGCGAAATCGTGCCGCCCGTGGCCGCCACCAAGCCAACACCGGCCCTGCAACCGCCCGATCCGCCGTTGGCAAAGATTGATCCTAAGCCGGACAAGTCACCCACCATGACGCGTATGATCACCATCGCCCTCGATCCCGGGCATGGCGGTGAAGATCCGGGCGCAATCGGACGCGGCGGCAATCGCGAGAAAGATGTCGTGCTCGCCATCGCCAAGCGGCTCAAAGCCAAAATTGAACAACAACCCAACATGCGCGTCATGCTCACGCGTGACGCTGATTTCTTCGTGCCGCTGGGGATGCGCGTGCAAAAGGCACGCAAAGTGCAAGCCGATTTGTTTGTTTCGATTCATGCCGACGCCTTCGTCACACCGACAGCGCGCGGGTCTTCGGTGTTTGCCTTATCCGAAAAAGGCGCCAGCTCAACCGCTGCGCGCTGGATGGCCAACAAAGAAAACGCTGCCGATTTGATCGGCGGGGTCAACATCAAAAGCCATGATCGTCAGCTTGCCAGCGTGCTGCTCGATCTATCCACCACCGCGCAGATCAACGACAGTATGAAACTGGCAAACGCGGTACTCAGTGAAATCGGCGGCATCAACAAACTGCATAAAGGTGCAGTCGAACAAGCCGGTTTTGCGGTATTAAAAGCGCCGGACATCCCGAGTATTCTGATCGAAACCGCCTTCATTTCGAATCCTGAAGAAGAAGCCAAACTGACCGATAACGCCTATCAGGACAAGATGGCCGATGCGGTGCTGACCGGCATTAAGAAATACTTCTCGCATAACCCGCCTATGGCGAAAAATCGGATGACGTGAGCCAGAATGTTTGGTGCTAGTTGATCATTCACCCAAAAAGCAAAAAGGGCGTCACGCAAATACGTGACGCCCTTTTTTACTCTCGGCAGCCCGGCAAGTCTAAGCCTGCTGGCCCCGGATTTTCTGAACTAGTTTCCACACGCCGCCCAACAACACAGGGATGAGCGCAGCACCAACACCGACCAACACGATCGTATTTAAATGATCACGGATGATAGGAATATTTCCAAAGAAATAACCCGCTGACACCAGACCGACTACCCAGATCAGCGCCCCGGCGATATTAAAAAACTGAAACTTCGAAAAAGTCATCTTGGATACGCCAGCCACAAACGGTGCAAATGTCCGCACGATAGGAATGAAGCGCGACAGAATGACCGTTTTACCACCGTGATGCTCATAGAAAGCATGGGTTTTTTGCAATGACTTTTGATCCAGCCAACGATAATCGTGGGTGAATACTTTGTCTCCAATCTTGCTGCCTATCCAGTAATTGAGTGTATTCCCGGTCGTTGCAGCAATAATCAGCAAAGCCATCAAGGCCCAAATGTTCATTTCACCCGTAGCGCAAAACGCCCCGGCGATGAACAACAATGTGTCACCGGGCAAAAATGGCATGACAACTAATCCAGTTTCACAAAAAACAATCAGGAACAACACCAAGTAGATTAAGGTGCCGTATTCCCTAATCAAAAATCCTAAGGATTTGTCGACGTGCAAAATCACGTCGATGAATTGCATAAAGTCCATAACTCTCCTCATTGGTTGCGCGAAATAATACACTACCCCGTCCACAGGAAAACTCCATCGCAACAAATAAGATGGCGAGACTGCTAACAATAGTCGAACATTACGATCAAAAACATATCCCAACCGCGGACTAAGCAACGGCTATGGTTCGGTATAATCGGCCAATGAATGCTCCGTTGCCCTCCCCCCGCCCAATCCAGCCGCTTCCCGACAACCTCATTTCGCAAATCGCTGCGGGCGAAGTCGTCGAACGACCGTCTGCCGTTGTCAAAGAATTACTAGAAAATGCACTAGATGCGGGAGCGACCCAGATCACCGTCCGGCTCGAACAAGGCGGTATCAAACGCATCGCGATTACCGATAACGGTCGTGGCATTTCGCCAGAGCAACTCCCACTGGCACTCGCCCGCCACGCGACTTCAAAGATTACCTCGCTGCACGATCTTGAGAATGTTGCCACGTTGGGCTTTCGCGGTGAGGCGCTGGCCTCGATTGCCTCGGTTTCGCAGCTCACCCTGACTTCGCGCACCGCCGATGCGGCGCACGCCTCGGAAATCGATGGCAGCACATTAATAGTGACGCCATCGTCCGGCGCACAAGGCAGCACGATCAACGTCCAGGATTTATATTTCAACACCCCGGCTCGCCGCAAATTTCTCAAATCGGATCAAACCGAATACGGCCACTGCGCTGAAGTCGTGCGCCGGATTGCACTGGCACGGCCCGACGTTGCGTTTTCACTCACGCACAACGGCAAAGCCGTCGATCACTGGAACGTCACCGAAAACGCCAAACGCAGCGCCAGCATCCTCGGCACCGAGTTTGCCGAAGCCAGATTAGCGCTAGACGAAAGCGCTGGCCCCTTGCGCCTGCATGGTTTCGTCGGCCTGCCAACCGCCTCCAAAGCCCGTGGCGATGCGCAATATTTTTACGTCAATGGCCGCTTTGTGCGCGACAAAGTGTTGATGCACGCGGTCCGCGCCGCGTATCAGGACGTATTGCACGGGGACCGTTATCCATCCTACGTCCTCGCGCTAGACCTGGACCCGGCGCTAGTGGATGTGAACGTGCATCCCTCCAAAATCGAAGTACGGTTTCGCGATAGCCGCTCTATCCATCAATTCATTTATCACGCAGTTAATCGAGCGTTGGCGCACACGTCTGCGACATCCTTCGGCACAACGCCAGCCCCCTTGCCCTCGCCTGGTGGCGCGATGCCTTGGATACGCGGATCATCAGAGCACCTGAACGCTATTTTGCAGCCGCAGCCAGTGCAAGCGCCGCAGCTACAAAGTACATTCGGCGCGCATTTCGGCAGCGATACGCGTCCGGGCGTGGCCCAAACCGTTGCTAATTACGGTGCATTGTTTGCCGATAACATCCCGACATCCCCCGTTTTTAGCAGCACAATCGCACAGCAAACACCAACAGCCGATGAATTCCCCCTCGGTTTTGCGTTGGCCCAATTGCACGGCATTTACATCCTCGCGCAAAATATCAAAGGGCTGGTATTGGTCGATATGCACGCCGCGCATGAACGGATTTTGTACGAACAATTAAAAGACGCGCTCGATGAAAACGCCATGCAAGTGCAACCCCTACTGATCCCGGTGACGTTTTACGCCGATGGCGTCGAGGTCGGCACCGCAGAAGAAAATCAGGACATCCTGCAATCCTTAGGCTTCGACATCGCCGCAATGTCGCCAACCACACTCGCCGTG